>JALUMP010000145.1 GCA_027039745.1 Candidatus Parcubacteria bacterium | reverse complement strand
TAATAATTCCTATAATATTTTTTTTTGTTTTTGCAGATCAAAACAAATTAGAAGACCTAAAGGCAATCTTTCTATCTAATTACACAACAAATACTGAAATTCAAAAAAAAAATACTGTAGAAAAAATAATTCCAAAAATCACTCAAAATGAAATCTTACCCAACAAAAATATAAAGGAAAATATTAAAAAAACTCAAGAGAATGCCACAAAAAGTACAGCTAACGAAAAAGAAAAACTAATAGAAGAAAAAGCTAAAAAAGAAACTGAAAATACAACGATAGAAAAAAAAGAAAAAATTGAAAAAACTATTTTTAAAAAAAATAATAATCAACAAAATTATTTCAATAAAAATAAAATAATTTTAATGAAAAATGAAGGTTGTGTATTTGATGGTTTACTAGTTGATAGATTTAACCCAGATTTTGAAGATTCCATTAAAATGTTAAAAAACACAAAATGTATATATATCCACAGAGCAATTGAAACATGAAGCACGCCTCCAAATTTTGAAAAAATAAAAGAAAAAATAAATAAAATAAAAAAAGAAACAAAAAAAGATTTTTTATATGGTTTTTTTATTGCAGAATCACTTGATAGAAATAAAAAATATTATGACCACTATACCGACAAAAAACTAAAATTTAAAGATATGTGCGCAAAAAATTCTAAAGATTTTTGGGGTGCTGGAACATGTAAACCAACAATTTCTTCTGAAAAATACATACTCTATCTGACGTCTATTATAAAAGATTCTATCGATTTAGGAATCACAGATTTTACTTTTGGACAAATTTATCATCAGAATCCAAATGGTTTAAAAAGTTTGTTACCTTTAAAAGATTTAATTAAAGAAATGAAAAAATATGGTAAAGAGAAAAATTTAAATATTACTTTTGGAGCACAGACAAACACAATAAGTAACGAAGAATACTTAAAAACTTTTGACTACATTACAGGAGGAATAGGACAGAACGAAGATGGAAATATCGAAGAAGGGCATCCATGTTGAAGTTATTACAAAAATTTAAATGGTTTTTGTTGGGCACTTTTATGAGATAAAAAATACAAAGATAAAGCAAATAATATTTTTGTATATTTAGATTGAAATAACGATAATACAGATGACATTCATAGATTTATCAAAATGGATAAATCCAAAAGAGCAAAATTTTTAGAATACGCCTATACTTTTTTTAAAAAGAAAAAAATAGGTTTTTTATTCCCTTTAGGTGAAGTTTTAGGACAAACTGGAGGAAATTGCCACGGAAAAACAAAAGAATTTTATTCAGCAAGCAACACATATTCTTGTCAAGATGAAGATGCAATTAATTATACAATTAACCACTATAATTAATAAGAAAGTTATAATTTTTTTTCTTTTCCACTTGTTATAAACATTTTTTATACAAAAAATATAAAAAAATTTATTCTTTTTTAATCTTCATGTTAAAATGTAAATAAGATGAATAATCAAAACTTAAGATTACCGCCACAAAACATAGATGCTGAAAAAGCACTTCTGGGGTCTGTATTGATTAAATCCGAATCTCTTTATGAAGTATTAGAAGAAGTATCACCAGAACATTTTTATTCTGATAAACACAAAATAATTTTTCAAGCTATTTTAAAATTAATGGAAAAATCAGAACCAGTAGATCTCGTTAGTTTAAGCTCTACATTGAGAGACAACGGCAGGCTAGAAGCAATTGGCGGAGAATCTTATTTAGCAGAACTTACTACCGTTGTTCCTTCTTCATCTAACATAGAATATTATGCAAAAATAGTTGCTGATAAATTTATTAAACGTAGGTTAATTGAAGCTTCAGAAAAAATAGCTCAAATAGGCTTCAATGAAGAAGAAGAAGTAGAACATTCCTTAGATCAAGCAGAATCTGAAATTTTTAATATAGCCCAAAAACTAAATTCGTCAGGATTTCATAATATTGAAAATGTTTTAAATGAAGCTTATGAAAGATTAGAAAAACTCCAAGAGGGAACTTCAGAATTAAGAGGTTTATCAACTGGTTTTTCTTCTCTAGACTTTAAACTTTCTGGTTTTCAACCATCAGACCTTATTATTTTAGCTGCTCGTCCTTCTACTGGTAAAACATCTTTATCATTAGATTTTGCTAGAAAAGCAGCTGTTGATAATAAAAAATCTGTAGCTTTCTTTTCTTTAGAAATGAGTAAAGAACAATTAATAGATAAACTACTTAGTTCTGAAGCAAAAGTTGATGCATGAAAATTAAGAACTGGTAACTTAAATGAAGAAGACGAATTTGAAGGTTTAAGAGATGCTATTGGAAGATTGTCACAAGCAAAACTTTTTATAGACGATAACTCTTACAATAACGTTTTAAGAATGAAATCAGCAGCTAGAAAACTAAAAAGAAAACACGGTTTAGATTTAATTATAGTTGATTATTTACAATTAATGGCACCAATCAAAACAGGTCCAAATTCTTCACCGGTGCAAGAAGTAACAGAGATATCCAGGGGGCTAAAACAGCTCGCTAAAGAGTTAAACGTCCCAGTTATAGCATTATCTCAGCTTTCTAGAAACATCGAGCACAGAGGAGAAAATGCAGAGCCCAGACTCGCTGATTTACGTGATTCTGGTTCTATTGAGCAAGATGCCGATGTTGTAATGTTTATCCATAGAGATAAATCAGAAGATGAAAACAAAATCAAAGACGACAAGACAAGACTTATCATTTCAAAACACCGTAATGGTGCTACTGGAGTCATTGATTTATATTTTGATGCAGCATACACTTCATTTAGTGAGCTAGACAATCAACATGCACAACAAGGTGTTGGTGGAGACGATGATGACTTTGACTTCTAATTAAGTGACTAATAAAATATTTAAATTTTAAAAAAATAAAAACCAAGATTTAATCTTGGTTTTTTGCTGAAAGCTTGTCTATCAACTGTCTATTCTTTTCCCCAAAATCTACCTCAAAATCAAAAAATGGAATCCTTCTTAAATTAGAAGCTTTTTTTACAGCTTGTTTTAAATCTGTTCTTTTTCGTTTTAAAAAATTCAAGGCAGAGTCTTGTGCGTCAGTGGGGAAAACTGTAAAAAAAACAGTACAATCAGCTAAATTAGGAGAAATATCAACTCTTGTTATTGTAATCATGCTTGTCCTATTTGTTTCTCTTGCAATAAGGTCTCCAGCTATCTGTCGAATGAGCTCTTCGACTCTTTTTTGTCTAGTAGATTTTACGTTTTGTTTTATCATAAACAGATTATATCATATCTTCTTTTTTTTACTTTTTTGCAACATCCCTGGGATGTTGCAAAAAAAACTAAAAAATATTATGTTATGATGATATACTATAAAAAAAATTTTAATTAAATAAAATATGACAAATAAAATAATAAAAAAAGCACTAAATTTTTTAGATGAAAACAATATCGAATATAAGCTACTAGAGCACGAAGCTGTTTTTACCGTTGAAGATGTTGAAAATTTAAATATTAAAATCGAAGGAGACGGTATTAAAACCTTATTTCTAAGAGACAGAAAAGGTAAAAATTTTTATTTAGTAGCCATAAGAGACGACAAAAGAATAGATCTTAAGTCTTTTGCACAAACAGTTGGGGAAAAAAGGCTCAACTTTGCAACAGAGCAAAACTTAGACGATATATTACAAGTAAAAGCAGGGTCAATTTCTCCTATGGCTTTGATAAACGATAACAATAAAAAAGTTTCGTTTTATTTAGATGAAGATTTAGCAAACTCTCCAAAAATAACTATGCATCCAAATTTAAATACAGCAACCATAATTCTTGATGCAAACAACTTTCAAAAATATTTAAATTTAGTTGTAGATAATTTAAAAATAACTAAAATTTAATATAAAAAAATATTATTTAAGATTAAAAATAAATTTTTAATTTATTTTTTTTCTTGTTTCTTATATATAAAAGCTAATAGAATTATTGTAATTGGTAGAATAATTTTTAAAATAATATATTCTAAATTCATATTTTTATAATACATTGATAATAATAAAACTACACCTATACTAGATATAGATACCACTAACAACAATCCAAATAAAAAATCTCCTTTTTGCAAAACACTTCTGTTTGGTAAAAATTTTTGACCATTCCATATATAAGCATTATGTAACATCTTAAATAAAACAAAAAAAGTAACTATTAAAAATATAGTTAACCCTCATGTTAATCCAAAGGAAAAAATAAAAATAAAAAAACTTAAAAAATAAGCAAAAAGAAACATAGCTTTTCTATCTCTTTTGGGATCTTTTTCAAAAAAATTCTGTTTATTTCTTTTAATTATCATTTCTCTACCATTAACAAATTCTTATTTTGTTTAGGAAAATCTTTTCAAATCTCTTCTGTAATAAATGGCATAAATGGATGAAGCATTTTTAAAACCTCTTCTAAAATCTTCAATAGTAAATATTGGTTTTTAGAGTCTTTCTCATCCTTAAATACAGAGTCTTTAACTTCTTCAATAATTTTGTCTGCCAGTTCGTGTCAAATATAATGGTAAAGTTTTTCAGACACCAAATAAAGTTTATATTCTTCCATCTCTTTTGTTAATTCTGTTTTTAATTCTTCAAGCTCCTTTAGTTTTGTTTTTTGGTAATCACCAAGGAGGGAAGTATCAAAATTATCATAATCATAGTTTTCTGTATTAGAATAAATAAATCTTGAAACATTTCAAAGTTTATTGCCAAATTTTTTGTAAGCTCTTACTTTGTCTTCGTCAAATTTTACATCTTGACCAGGGGCAACAGCAACCAGTAAAGACATTCTCAAAGCGTCTGTTCCATATTTTTCTATCATATCTAATGGATCAACAGCATTTCCTAAAGATTTAGAAAGTTTTCTATTTTTTTTGTCTCGCACAAGTCCATGAATATATATAGTTTTAAAAGGTATTTCCCCCAATAAATAAGTAGACATTAAAATCATTCTAGCAATTCAAAAAAATAAGATATCTCCGCCAGTCTCTATCAAGTCGGTAGGGTGATATGTTTTTAAATCTTCTGTTTGTTGTGGTCATCCCAAAGTAGAAAAAGTTCAAAGCCCAGAAGAAAACCAAGTATCTAAAACGTCTTCGTCCTGTTTTCAATCATCACCTTCAGGGGCTTTTACATCACAATATATTTCTTCATTTTCATCACCCTTTTGCTTTCTATATCACACAGGAATCTGGTGTCCATATCAAATTTGCCTTGAAATAGCTCAATCATGAAGCTTGTCTATCCAATGTAAATACACCTTTCTATCTCTTTGCGTCAAAAAATTGATTTGTCCATTATCTACCACCTTTCTCATCAAATCTTTCAAAGATACTAAATCATCTGTACTTACTCCATCAATATTTGATTTTTGTAGTTTAAATTTTTTATTAACATCAATGAACCATTGTATTTTTGGTAAAGGTTCTATTATTCCTCCTGTCCTTTCTGCAGTAGAAATATTTTGGTCTATTTCTTCTTCCTTTATCATTAAGTTGTTTTCTCTCAGTCACTCTACAACCTTTTCTCGAGCAACCCCAACTTTCATACCATCTAAAATACTTCCGGCATTTTCCATCTTGGCATATTCGTTAATTACTTGTTTTATTGGTAAGTCATTTTTTTCAGCCATCTCTCAGTCTACTTGAGCATGAGCAGGGGTCACTCCTAAAGCGCCTGTTCCAAATTCAGGATCAACATGTTCATCTGCAATAATTTTAACTGAGATATCAGAACCACAAAAATTTAGGTCATAAATTTTACCTATAAAATCTTTATATCTTTTGTCTTCAGGGTGCACAGCCACAGCAGTATCACCAACTTTTGTTTCTGGTCTTGTTGTTGAAATAGCAATGGGAAAGTCTTTAGAATATTTAAAAGTATAAAAAGAAGCTTTTCTTTCTTTATATACTATTTCATCATCCGAGATCACAGTTTGACCTTTTGGGTCTCAATTTACAATTTTATATCCTTTATAAATAATTTTATCATCATACATTCTTTTAAATGCAGTCTTTACAGCAAAATTTCTTTCATCATCTAAAGTAAAAGCAAGCCTAGATCAATCAAGGGAAGACCCCATTTTTTTTGTTTGGTGAATAATAGTTGACTGTGAATCCATTGCAAAATCATTTACTTTTTCTAAAAATTTTTCTCTACCCAAATCATGTTTCCTTATTTTTTCTTTTGCAAGGAGCTTTTCTACCTTACTTTGAGTAGCAATAGCTGCGTGGTCTGTTCCTGGTAGCCACAAAGCTTTTTTACCACGCATTCTTTGAAATCTAACAATGGAGTCTTCAATAGCAAGCATATCAGCATGCCCTAAATGCAGCTTTCCTGTAACATTAGGTGGCGGTAAAACAATAGAAAATTTTTCTTTTCTTTCTCCTGGTAATTTGTCTGGGTTGAAATATTGCGAATCTTCTCAAACTTTATATATATCATCCTCAAATTTCAAATGATCGTATGGTTTTAAATATTTTTCATTCATAAATACTATATTATCAAATTTTTAACTTTTTTAAAGAAAAAACAACCACTTAAGGTTGTTTAAAAAAATTAATAAACTGGTTTTATGGGGGTATATTGCAATTTGTATGAAGCCCCATCAGTTACAACTCTTCATAAAGATTTTTTCATATCTACCATCCCATGAGATAAAACTTTTTCTTCATCGTGAATTGTCACTTTTGTTCCAAGAGGAAACAAAAATACTTCGCCATATTTTTTATTTGCAAAAGGTTTTGTTTTTATTATTACAGTCTGAGTATTTTTATCAACTGATACTTCTGAAATTTTTAATTCTTTTTTTTCTTGCTTTTCTTTATTGTTAGCATTATTATTTAT
>JALUMP010000144.1 GCA_027039745.1 Candidatus Parcubacteria bacterium | reverse complement strand
AAAATATAGTTATAATATTTTTACTTTATAGAAGGAGGAATATTATGAAGAATGAAATAACTAAGCCAATATCTGTAAAACTAGACAACCAAACCACCATCCAATTTGAAACCACTGTACCAAGAGGAGAACAAGACATCTCTGATGAAAAGATGGTAATGGAGTACGAAAAGTTCTCCATGAGTGTGGAAAAAATTGCTTCACAAACACTTGAACCTCTTAAAAAACTTCAAGCTAAAAAAGTAACACTCAAAATGGGTCTTGCTTTGGGTCTTGAATCGGGCGGGCTTACAGCAATGATTGTCAAAGGTACAGGAAAAGCCAATATGGAGATAACCATAGAGTGGGAAAATGACCAAAAGTGAGATTGTTGAACATCTAAAAAACTCTACTGTCAAGATAGATAATGCTTCTCGTGTTGGTACAGGCTTTTTTATTGCCGATAAACTCATAGCCACTTGTTACCACAATATCAAAGGTCACTCTAAAGATGAGCATAAAGTTTATTGGCAAGGAGAGGCTTATAGTGTAACGAGTATAGAGATAAATCAAGATGATGATTTGGCTCTTCTTGAAATCAAAATAGATAAAAAACATCCTATTTTGCAAATAGATAAGAGTGTTGAGGTAGGTGATGAGTGTCAAAGTTTTGGTTATTCAAGAAAAAATGGCGATGTTATTACCTTTGAGTATGAGGGCAGAGATGGAGATGGTCGTCTAAAGTTTAAAGAGGGTCTTTTCCAATCAGGTCTATCAGGTGGGGCTATTTTAAATTTTAGAACACATAAAATCTGTGGCATTGTAAAAAGTAAACGAGACAATACAGAAAGCGTTGCACTTGGTGGTCGTGGTATCCCTATATCTAAGCTCTTTGGTTTTGAGCGTTTAGATATAGATAATAACGGCTCTATCTTTTCAAAAGAGATGTTTAAAAATTGGGTTTGGACAAGTTCTGTGGAGAGTGCTGATAGGTTGCAGTTTTCTGTTTTGGCTTTGCTTGAGACTTTGGTGGCTGTTGGACTTTCTTTTTTTGTTTGGATTTATCATGGGTTTTATTGGCATATTGTTACTGGGTTAGTGGTTGCTCCTTTGTTTTTTTTGAGGACTATAAAATCAAAAAAAATAGCTTTATCTTTCTTTAAAAAATTAAATAAGAATGAATGGATATTATCGTTATCACTTCTTATTTCATTTATTTTCTTCATTAAAGTTTTAATGTACTATCCAATGTTTAATGTCTTTGCCATTCTAGTATTTATTATTTTGGGAGTTATTAGTTCTTTTTTAGTACAACGAGAGATAAAAAATATTTTTTTTAAAATTTTATTTATCTTGATTAGTCCTATTTGGGGAGGACTTAAGATGATGTTTGAATTATATATTATGATGGGAGTATTATTTCCAGTTGTAATTGTTTCTAAATTTTATGCAATAATAAGGACTTTTTCTTTTTTCTCAATTCAAAAAATTCCATTAAATTGGTATAGAAATATACTTTGTACAGATTCTTTTAAAACACATGAAATTATAGAGGGCTTTGAAAAGGAAGAATCTCATAAGTCTTCTTTATTGATTTCTGATAAATATATAATAAGTTATATAAAAAAAGAAATTTGATGATTAAATAAATCTAAACTAA
>JALUMP010000143.1 GCA_027039745.1 Candidatus Parcubacteria bacterium | reverse complement strand
ATGTATTAATAGGGCAACAAAAAAGGCGAAAGAAGATCTATTCAAAAAAAGTCCATTTATTAGACTTCTTGCACAATCTAGATATATCTCAACATTTTATAGAGGGTTTTAATCAAACAAAGATTGTTAATGTTTCTAGTATTTTTGTGATTAAAGAAAATTCCGTTGGAAAAAGTAGAAAATATTTCATAGAAAATCCCATACCAAGAAAAACTATAGTATAAAAAATTGGAATACGTAAAATTTCAATTATTTTATCATCAAAATTTGACTTTGTTTTTTTGGTTATGAAATGTAAAAACCCAATGATCATAGGGGCAATTATTTTAGCCACTAAAATAGTAATAGCTAATATAAAAATAACTTGTAAAAAAAGATTATTTTTTATAATTTCCCAATATCGCATAAAAAAACTTAAATCAAACATAAAAAATATTACATTACTTAAAATCAATTATAACACAGAGTTTTTTTATTTTAAAAAATCTTTTAATTCTTTGAGCTTTCTTTTAATAAGACTTTGCCCTGGTTTTAAGTGCTCTTCAACTTGATGAAACTTTAATATATCTCCAATCTTTTTTTTATCTCAACGAGGAATTAGAAGAAAAACTTTTTTCTTATAAATATCTTCTATTTTTGCTGTTCTTAAAATAGCGTAAAATGCTCCAAACAAAATATCAACGATATTATATTCATTTGTATCTTTTGATGTTTTACTCACCCCTGAAACCAAATCAACAGCAACCACTTTTTTAACATTAAATTTTGTAAATAAAATTTTGTATGGAATATGTTTCGAAACTCCTCCATCTATATAAAGCTTACCATCAATTTTATATGGTGGGAAAATACCCGGGATAGAGCTACTTGCCATAATAGCATCTATCAACTTTCCTTTAGTAAAATATACTGGGGTGAAAGATGCAATATCTGTTGCCACAATGACCAAAGGTATTTTCAAATCATCAAAAGTTTTGTTTCCAAAAAATTTGTCTTGTAATAATTTTTTTATTCTTCTGCCTTTTATTGCAGACTTTGTTGGGTTGTTTAAGTCAATTAGTTTAGCAAAATCTTTTTTGCTCATCTTTTTAATCTCTTCTAATAAAGAATCAACTTCTCCATTTAAGCAATAATATGCCCCTATAATAGAACCAATACTTGCCCCAGAAACAGCATCTGGAACAACACCATCTCTACTTAATTTTTGAATAATTGGTATAAGAGAATAGCCCCTTGCTGCTCCACCGCCTAGACACAATCCTAATTTCTTTTTTTTAAGTAACCCAAACATTTTACAACCCTAAACTATTAATTGAAGAATAACTTTGATTAATAATAGAAATAAATTTTGGTATAGCAAACATTAAACCAAAAAGTGGTAAAACAAACATAGCAATAGTGCCTATCATTGTCCACAAAAAATATTTTCTAGTTTTTTCTACAGAAATATAAATTTTACCAATCATTTGGTCTTGGGCATCTATTCTCTTTTTTAAATCTTCATCCATCATATATTTATATGATATAACAGAAAAAACTAAAGTCCAATACTTATTTGTTAAAAAAATATCTTAAAACTTACAATAAAAAAACCAAAAAAAAAATAAAATACAACTTGAAACAACATTCAATAGGTATATAATTTAATAATATTAAT
>JALUMP010000142.1 GCA_027039745.1 Candidatus Parcubacteria bacterium | reverse complement strand
CCGTCTCTTGTGGCAAAATCTGGTAGAGCATGATAAGCCCTATGAATAATAGCGTGAGAATCTAATAAAACAATTCTATTTTTTTTCATTTTCTTATTATAGCAGAAAATCAGTTTAAGAAAAAAACACCCAGGTCTTGCCTGGGTGTTTTTAATGTGCTAATTTTTGTTTTACAGAAAAGGTTCCTTTTCTTATTTCACCACCATCTTGGTTTACAATTTTTCTTTTTCATCTATTGTAAAGCATTCCTTCGGATACAGAATGTGCTGTATTTTTAAGTAGCACATTCTTTTGTTCTTTGCTATACACCAAAACAACTACATTGTTTATATGTCGTTCTACTTTTAATATTACAGGGCTTTCAGAATTATTTTCAAATTTTAAATCTGTCGATGGAGAATATACAGTTGCATCAAAACCATATTTTCCATAGTAACTTGGATAGCTTATGGAGTGAGGTTGATATTTATTTAAAGTCATTCCACTATTTAAAAGTGCTCTAAAAACAGTAGAAGAAACCTGACATGTTCCTCCACCAAGTGCATCTTTGATTTTTCCGTCTAATATAACTTTTCCGCTTACAAAACCATTTTCTAAAGTCACAGGACCCAAAGAGTTTAAAAAAGAGAAGATTTCTTGTGCTGGGATAATTGTTCCATTAAGTTTTTCAATTGCAGTATCTATGTTTGCGATTCTGCTTGGAGAAGAATGAATATATGTAGAAAGCCCAACAGCTATAAGAGAGTATTCCGGAAAAACTTCTGATTTGTAAGAAAAGTTATGTTCAAAACTTTTTTTACCATCTTTTTCTACAAGCTTTCCATTACCGACAATTGTTTCTGTTTTTTTATCTAAATGTTTTCAGTCTAAAATATCTCCAATCACATCCTTTGGTGTTTCTTGGTTTTTAAAAATTTCTAGTTTTTCTTGTAATTTCTTTACATCTTCATTTCGTTTTTTCTGTAATTTTTCTTCAGCTATGCGTTTTTCTTCCTCTATTCTTTTTCTTTCTTTCTCTTGTTCTTTTTGTATTTTTTGCTCTTTCTCTTCTTCTGTTTCTATATGTTTTTTTACTGATGTAGTTTCAGTATTGGAAATAAAGTTTTGATCTTGGCTCGTTTCATTTTTTGCTGGTTTACCACAACCAGATAAAATAGTAGGTAATAAAACTCCAACAGCAAAAACACCAAATTTTTGTTTTGGTGTTAGTTTGTTTTGGTTTTCTAATTTATTATTGTTCATTTTGTTCTAAGGTTCCTTCTTTGCATAATAACATGTCAGTTGCGGTGATTTCAGATGTTTTATAATTTTTTCCTTTCTTTAAACAGGCATCTTGAAATTCTGTGTTATTGTCTTGACTATGTATAGCAAAATATCCCATTCCTCCCAAAACAATGATAGTTCCAAATACCCCAGTTATTTTTTTAACTGCAGATGATTCTTTTTTTGTTGTTTTTCTATTTTTTTGATTTTGTAAATCGAAATACCCTCTATTAAAATTTCTTTTTTTCATATATTAGATAATATAACACAAATAAAATAAAAGTCAAGCTTTGCCCTTGAATTGTAACCTGAACCGCAACACTTTCAAACAAAAAACCTTGCATTAAAATTGATATTGCGATTATCAAATATAAAACAAGGTTTAATGTATACACATATTAACAATAAAGA
>JALUMP010000141.1 GCA_027039745.1 Candidatus Parcubacteria bacterium | reverse complement strand
AACTGAGTCTAAAAATGGTGTGTGTGATATTATCAAAAATCCGCATGGTGATTTTGTTGAGCCTGAAAAAATCGAATCTCTTCAAGTAGATTACATTTTTGAAGAGGGAGAGGATTTAGAAGGTGAAGCTACTTCTGGATCTGAAGCAAATATAGCCACTGAAACTGTTAAGCCAGCGGCTATATTTTAATTTTACACTAATTCAGAATAAATTTAATAGTTATTCGTTAATATTCCTTAAAAAAAGGCGTAAAATGTCAAGAAGCATAGTTATTTCTATATTAGTGAGTTTTGTATTTATGTTTGCTGGGTGTACAAAAATACTCTTACTCTTACCAAAGAGACCAGCTGTTAAAAATATAAGTGTTAATCATGTATCTGTAAATCAGAATATTAAAGAGTTAATACTCAAAGAAGTTTTACGTGAGTCTTTTCCTAGCGGTCTTAATACATGGTATTTATCAGGGAACTGTTTAATCACTTACCATAAAGTTAACAACAATACACCTACACTAACATACTGTTACAAACTTTCAGGAAATACTCTTACTGCTTCCTATGGTGGTTTTATTGGCGACAGTCAAAATTTTGCAAATTCTTGGATTGTTCCACTAAATAAAGCTAGGAATAAAATAGAAAAAGAATTTAACCAAAAATACACTAAAAAAGTGAATGACTTTGTGAAATTTAGAAAAGAATATCTTAATATTCTTTACAAAGAACATTCAAGTAATCGGTATAAACTGCTAATTGAAACATTAGATACGACAAAAACACTTCCAGCTAATATACTCAAATCAATACAGTCAACGAATAATAATAAATGGAATACTAGTTTAGTTTTTTCTGAATATGGTATACCAATCAGGTTTAATAAGCTGGAACAAGATAGTGTTATTTGGAATTATTACAAGCAGTTCTCAAATAATCAGTATGAAAGTGTAGACAAATTTTTCAAAGATCAACTCTCATTATCAGTTGTCTACCAAAACCCAGTTACTAATTATAAAAGGTACCAGTTTTCTTATGTAGATAAGAATAAAAAATCATGGGATATTGAACATTTACCTAAAAAATATACTTTAAAAATCAATAAGGTATCTTTTAATTTTATGCCAAAAGAAATTAATACAGCAGATTATAATATAGCTGTTTCTATTGATACAAGTAGTTCAGGAAATAATGTTACGATTCATAATGGCTTAAAAAAGTTCATAACAATCAATACAATTTCAGTATATTACAATGGACAGATAGAATCTCAAGAGATTCATTTAAAAATACCTCCTTTTGGTATATTTAAAACTTCTTTTAATGTCAATAATTCCAATAAATATATTGATTTAAAATCAAAAAATCAAAAAGTTGAAGTGGGAACAGCAATAGAGTATACTATTATAGATACTGGTGCAAAAAAATCACTATTCGAGACAAAACAACTTTCACAATTTGATTTTTAGTTCTAATGTAATACCAGCTTTTTAGCTGGCATTACATAGTGTAAACTTGTTCTTGCTGCTGAACAGTTTCTATATTTTCCTCTTTACCAACAGTTCCTGTTTGAGCGTCTTTTAAAGGTATTTTAGCGGCTCTTTGTTCGTCTGTAATTTTATCTTCTTGAACATGAACCTCTTGAATATTTTGAGGTTTCTCTTCAATAATAGGATCGTTTTTATTAAGAGTTGT
>JALUMP010000140.1 GCA_027039745.1 Candidatus Parcubacteria bacterium | reverse complement strand
GTTAATATATGAATATCTAAATAAAGTTTACTTTATTTAGCTGGATCAATTTATATTTATTTATTTTTTGATTCGAAAAAAGGGCGCTTGCGTCTTTTTTTCTTTTTATTAAAATTATATAAAAATAATTTTTCTTGTTTTTTAACTTTTTTTTGATAAAATAATCTAAGTTTCATTATCTTTATTTTTAAAGAATGAAACATTTAATATTCCACAGTAGCTCAGTGGATGAATTAAAATTAGTTTTTTAATTCATCCGGTCTGTAGCGAAGCGGAAGATTGGTCGTTGTTGAGCTTGCGAAACAGACCAAAGGAGGAAGAGCTTACTCTACCACGTCTTAAATTTAAATTATTGAAAGACGTTAAAAAAATAATAATTTTGATAAATAAATACATTCCACAGTAGCTCAGTGGTAGAGCAATCGACTGTTAATCGATTGGCCGTAGGTTCGAATCCTACCTGTGGAGCAAACAACACTTATGAAGTGTTTTTTTTATTGCTCTACCACATATGGCAGAGTCTGAGTCTCATTGGACTGTTAATTGATTGGCCGTAGGTTCGAATCTTACCTGTGGAGCAGAAAAGTAACCACTCGCAATAGCGGGTGGTTTTAATTTTTTAGGATTCACAGGAGGAAAGCAAATTTCTGTGTTTTCTATTAGGATTCGAAAAAAGCGAATGTATGTTTTTTTAACTTGTTAGAAAAACATATGAGCGGAATGGCTAAGACATCTAAAAAATAATGAACGAACGAATGTGAGTGAATATATTTTTTGATGAAGTTAGCCAAATCATATCTTTTCAACTATTTAATCTCTTAAAACAACTTCAATTTTAGCTCCACCTTTTTTTGTAATGATGTTGTGTCTATGGTTACCATCTAAGATATAATATTTTCCATTTACAAATCTTACGGTAGTAGGGTCTGAAGGGTTACAACACATAATCAATAAAGCTTCTAGTGGTAACTTAGAAAGACTAAGTAAAGTTTCAGGGTTTCATTGATCTCGTGTAGGTGTTAATTCCGAAGTATGAATAGTTAAAAATTCTGTCATAATTTTATCTATTATAGATTATATATATAATATGTAAATATATAATAATATCTAAGGACATTTGGCTGATCTTCAAACATTATTTAGATTTTCTCTTGACTTTATATTAAACTAGTGATATTCTCATTAGTATCAAATAGTTATTTAAAGTGGAACTGGAGTTAAGGTTATCTGAGTGAAAGTTTATTTTTTTGATTTATTTGAGAGTATTATAAATTAAACATACTAAAAATATGCAACAAGGAAAAATTGCACGTGTTATGGATAAAGGTTATGGCTTCATTACAATTGAAGGCCAAGAAAAAGATCTTTTCTTTCATGCAAACGAGCTAAAAAACGCTGAGTTCAATGACCTTAAAGAAGGTGATGCTGTTGAATTCGAAGTAGTTGATGGAGACAAAGGTCCATCTGCTGTGAACGTTTCACTTATCTAAGTTATAAGTATAAAAAACACCATGATTATATCGTGGTGTTTTTTTGATTATTAATATATTTTAGTATATAATATATTATGCAAGTAGTTTGCATAATGAATGAAAACAAATATATATAAAAAAGAAATTATTAAAATCTTTAAAAGAAATCATCTTTTAAGTATTGCTGACGTGCATAAACAAATTCCACACGCAAATTACTCTACTATCTATAGAAATATTAGACAGTTGGTTAAAGACGATAAGCTTGTTAAGCAAATCTTTGGTAAACACATCATACTATATGAAATAAATGATATTAAAAAACACCACGGTCATTTTTTGTGTAATATTTGTAAAAAAATTGAAAAGTTAGAAATGCCTAAAAATGAACAAATAGCAAAAAATGGTTATAGGGTGCAAGAATATCTTTTAACAGGGTTGTGTAATAAATGTAAAATTAATAATTAAATTAAAAAAATATGAATATAATATATGCTTATGCACTTTTGAGTGTTATATTAGTGAGTTTAATTTCTCTTGTGGGAATATTTACTTTATCAATAAATGAAAAAGTTTTACGAAAATATATTTATCTTTTGGTTTCATTGGCGGTAGGTGCTTTATTGGGGGGAGCATTTATTCACCTCATTCCAGAATCATTTGAACAAATTGGAAATAATATTATTGTATCTTTAGAAATTATTGGAGGAATTATCCTTTTTTTAATTCTTGAAAAATTTTTACATCTTCATCATCATACAGGGGATATTTGTGAAAATACAAAAGATGGTCAACATATTCACCCAGTAGGGCGTATGATACTGATTGCAGATGGGGTTCATAATTTTATAGATGGGATAGTTATTGGAGCAGCGTATTTAATAAGTATAGAGGCTGGAGTAGCTGCCACAGTCGCTATTATTCTTCACGAAATTCCTCAAGAAATAAGTGATTTTGGTGTGCTTTTGCATGCAGGATATACAAAAACAAGAGCTTTATGAGTAAATTTTTTATCAGCTCTTACGGCGGTTGTTGGAACAGTTCTTGTTCTTTTTGCTGGAAATCTAAGTGGGCAACTTACAATTTGACTTCCACCAATTGCGGCTGGTAGTTTTATTTATATTGCAATGAGCGACTTGATTCCAGAAATGCATAAAAATAAATCAACAAAGGAATCAATTTTACAAATAATAACTGTTTTTGTTGGTGTTGGGATGATGTTGCTATTGCTTGTTTTAGAATAAAAAAACTAAAAGCTTAAAAATAAATGATAAATATTAAAAGTTTGTTTAAGATATGAAACTTTGTTAAACTTAACTTATGAGTAATCAAATAAATATTATAATATTTAATGCTATAAACCATTTAGCAGGAAATAATATTTTTGCAGATAAAATAGGGATTTATTTAGCAGAATATTCTCCATATATTTTTATTTTATTTTTACTTTATATATGATTTTTTAAAAAAGGAAAATATAAAGAAATTGCATTGTTTGCTGGATATTCAGCAATTCTCGGTATTGTAATAAATTTTATTATTAGTATATTTTATTTTCATGCAAGACCTTTTATGGACAAAATTGGAAATACTTTAGTTGCTCATAATGCAGAAAATTCTTTTCCTTCAGATCATACAACTTTTATGTTATCCATTGCTTTTGTTTTTTTATATTTTAAAGAAACAAGATTTGCAGGAATAATTTTATCAATTTTAGGATTGATTGGGGGATTTTCAAGAGTTTTTGTAGGGGTCCATTATCCTTTTGATATTTTTGGCTCAATTTTAGTAGCAATAGTTTCTTCTTATGTTATTCTTATATTTAAAGAAAAATTACAAAAGTTTAATAAACAAATAATCAATTTATATTATAAAATATTAAAATATGAAAACTAAAATTTTTAATAAATACATAATCATATTTTTTGTATTCATTTTATTATTTACAAGCGGAATTAAAATACATTCAGTATTAACAGAACCTAAAATTTCTGACTGGAATTACCATCAATTACAAAAAATAGACAAATCAAAAACTAATTTTTCCTTTGCTGTTTTTGGAGATAACAAAAACTCTGTAAAGACCTTCGAAAATCTTATATCAAAATTAAATAATGATAATGTTCTTTTTGCTATTGATGATGGTGATTTGGTTTATGATGGTGAAAATGAAAAATTTAGATTTTTTCTAAATCAGGTTAAAGGTCTAAAAAAGCCTTTGTTAACTGTTTTTGGAAATCATGAAGCTAGAGAAGAAGGAAGAGCTGCTTATTACAATCTATTTGGTAGATTTTATTATTCTTATACCACAGGAGATAATTATTTCATTATCTTAGATGACGCAAACGAAGAAAACCTTGATGACGAGCAATTTGCTTGGCTAAGAAACGAATTAAAAATAAGTCAAAAATATAAAAATCGTTTTGTGTTTATGCATGTTCCACTTTACGATCCAAGAAAAGGAGATTATAAAGAAGGACATAGTTTAAAGGATTTAAATTTTGCGAAAAAACTAAATAATTTGTTCGATAAAAATAATGTAACTATGCTTTTTGTTTCCCATATCCATGCATATTATAATGGGATATGGGGCAAAACTCCTTATATTCTAACAGGGGGAGGTGGTGCCGAATTAGCAGGTTCTGATCCAAAACATTATTTTTATCATTATATTAAAGTAAATATTGAGAATAATCAAGTAAAATATGATGTTATCAGATTAAAAAGTCCTGATTTTGAATTATTAGATAGATGAACTCATGATGCTTGAATATATATTTACGCCTTTTTTGCGATTCATTTTGTTGATGTGCTATTGATATCAGTTTTAATTTATTTAGGAATTTATATTGTTTTTTTGAGATGAAACTGGATAATTAAAAAGATTAATAAATGAGGGATTTTAAGTAATCCTTTAGAATAATTAAGTAGGGGGGGGGTGATGAACAGTGAATTTCATATAAAAAGTTTATAAAGTTTGTTTTTAAGATAAATAATATATAATATAAAAATGATGAAAATTTTTTATAAAATAATTTTTAGTGTCTTGCTTTTTTTTGCAATATTTCCATTTTCTTTTGCGTATGATTTTAATAGTAATAATAATACAGAGACCTATCATGCCAAAGTTTTGAAAATCTTAAAAGAAGAAATGAGGGATAATGTATTTGCAGATAAAAAAAGTATTTATCAATTTATTAAGGCAAAAGCCTTAGATGGCCCGCAAAAAAACAATATTTTAGAAGTTGAAAATGATTATCAAAAATTAAAAAATGGAGATAAATTTTTTTATAAGGAAACTAATGGAGAAGGTGGTGATAAAACATATTGAGTTTCTGGTTTAGATCGTCATGGTCCACTTTTGTTTCTTTTTATTATATTTATAGCAGTAATAATAATTTTTGGTAGATGACAAGGGGTAAGGTCACTGATAGCTCTTTTGGGAAGTTTTGTGATTATATCTTTTGTTTTGCTTCCAGGTATTTTAAATGGATGAAATCCACTTTTCGCATCATTTTTTGTAGCAGGAGGGATACTTTTTATGGCAATATTTTTTACACATGGTTTTAATAAGGAATCAGTGGTAGCTTTTTCTGGGACGATGTTGGCTGTATTATTGTCTGGGCTTTTTGCTTTATTTGCAGTAAATATCACTTCACTTTCTGGTTTTGCCACAGAGGAATCTGTATTTTTAAATATGGATGCAAGTGTAACAATTAATTTTACAGCTTTGCTTTTAGGAGCTTTTATAATTGGTTTTTTAGGTGTTTTAGATGATATTGCAATTACTCAAGCAGCTGTTGTTTCAGAGCTTTTTAATAGTAATAAAAACATAAGTCGCTGAGAAGTATATAATAGAGCAATGAGGGTTGGTAGAGAGCATGTAGGCGCTCTTGTTAATACGTTAGTTCTTGCATATACCGGAGCATCATTACCACTTTTATTATATTTAAAATTAGGAAATGTAGATTTATTAAATGCAGTTAATATTGAAATGTTTGCAACAGAAATAGTGCGAACAATAGTGGGGAGTGTGGGTTTGATACTTACAGTGCCAATTACAACCTTACTCGCTGTAAGATACTTAAAGGGTTATAAATCAAAACATCCACATTCACATTAATTTAGAGTTAATTTAAGGTTTTTCTTTATTTGATTTTTTCTTTTTGGTATAATTAATTTTAATGAAAATTTTTTTAATTAATAACAAAGGAGAAATAGAGGAAAAAAATTACGACAGAAAAAAATTTGCTCTTAAACTTGAGTTAAATATTAGAGATTTAAGACCGGTTTTTCTTGCGATGCAAGTCTCCACTATTCTACCAAGGAAGAATTCTTTAATAATTAATTTAGGTTTTATTAAAGCTATTTTAACAAAGAATAATGTATATTTTTTAAGACATAATAAAAGTCAAACCTTTGATGGTTTTTTAAACGATTTGATAAAAAAAATAAAATTAAATCAGCATTCTACCTTTTATTTATTTATTTTTGAAAAAATTTTGGCTGCCAAATCACAACAAATTAAAGGAAAAATACTTAATATTGAAACTATATCTAAGGATGTTTTAAAGGAAATTAAAGGAGGTTTTTCAGAAAAAAGTTTAGAAAAAATTTTAGTTTTAAAAAAGAGGGTTTCACGTATGGAGTTTAGATTACAAGAACTGGTTTCTGCAGTTAGAGAGGTTTTAGATATTGATACAAATTTTTCAGAGTTGGTTTCTTTAGGAAATAATTTTGCAGTTGATAAGATTGAAGTTGAGTCAATTTTGGAAAATTTTTTAGAACAGACAGAAGATGAGGTTGGTCATTTGTTTAGAGTTAAAGAAGAGATTGACGATACACAAGAATTTCTTGATTTAAAATTAAGTAACAAAAGAACAGCTATAGTTAGATTTGATTTGATTGCCACATTATTAACATTAATATTATCAATTTTAGCACTTATAACGGGTTTATTTGGTGTTAATTTAAAAAACGGTTGAGAAAATTCCCATATAGCATTTTTGGTATTAACGATTTTGTTATTTTTCTTTTTTCTTATTTTTTTGGTAATTTCTTTTTTGTTTTTAAAGAAAAAAAAGATTTTTTAGTATTGTTTTACAGAGAATAACAAGTCTTCTCCTGCTTCAAAAGGACAACAGAGCAGATGTTACATCTGCCAAATAAAAACATTCCAGTTGAGTGTTTGTTTGTGCGGGATTTTTGAATTTATGAAAAATGCCTATTTGCATTTCCGAAGGAAATACCGACAGATTCCACACAAGAAAAAAAGCCTTGATTTGGCTTTTTGGGTTGTGCGGGATAGCGGAATCGAACCGCTCACCTCTGCTTGGAAGGCAGATGTTATACCAATTAACTAATCCCGCAAAGGATTAACGAAATCAGCTAAACTACAAATAATCATTTTTCTAACAATCTGCCCGGCAGATGTGCTGATTTATTATCTCGCAATTAACTAATCCCGCAAAGGATTAACGAAATCAGCTAAACTACAAATAATCATTTTTCTAACAATCTGCCCGGCAGATGTGCTGATTTATTATCTCGCAATTAACTAATCCCGCAAAGGATT
>JALUMP010000139.1 GCA_027039745.1 Candidatus Parcubacteria bacterium | reverse complement strand
GTTTTATTTTTTAATAATATATAAAGTATAACCTGTTTTAAAAATACTAAAAATTTTTTATAAAATAAAATAAAAAATATCAACAAGTTATCTACAAAGAGAATAAAAATTTATTGAAAAAAAAAATGACATTGGTAATATTTAGATGTCTTTAAGGATTTTAAATTTATTTATTTTCCTTTTAGATATCCTACTTTAAATTTATTTATTGTAGGTTTTAGAAAAAGAACGGCCCCCCGTTCTTTTTCTTTTTTCAATAAAAAATAGTAAATTTTCAGAATTTACTATTTTTTATTAATTTGCTGTAATGCTTGTTTTATTTTCTCTTCTGTAGTTTTTCCATCAATATTTTTTAGAACTGTCCTAATTTCTTTTTGTCCAAAACCAAGTGCCTCGAGAGTTTCATATACTTCAAGATCAAAATCTTTTTCGTTATCAGTGTCATCAATAATAATATTTTTCATTTTTCCTTTTATTTCTATTATTATTTTTTGAGCTATTTTTTTACCGATTCCTGAAACTTTTACTAATTCATCTATATTATCTGTTAAGGCAGCTTTTCTTAATACCGCTGGACTGATTGAGTTTATGATAGACAACGCTACTTTTGGTCCTACTCCAGAAACTGATAAAAGTATCTCAAAGATTTCCATATCTATATATTGTAAAAATCCATACAAACTCAATTCATTTTCTCTTACATGTTGGTATGTCCATAGAAATAAATCTTGATTTTCCGAGACTCGATCTACAATATCTCCTACAAAAATTTTATAACCGATGCCGTTATTTTCTAATATAAGATAATTATTATTTATTTTTTTTATATTTCCTTTTATAGAGCTTAGCATCTTGATTTTTTATTGATTTTAGTATAATATACTGAAACGATTATGGCAATAACAAAATCAGCAAAAAAGAGAATAAGGTCTTCTGCACAAAAAAGAGTTTTTAACCTAAGGAGATTAAGAAGTATGAAGCACGAAACAAAAGAGTTTTTAAAACTTATTGTAGGGAAAAACGTGAAAGAAGCAGAAAAAATGTTACCTAATGTTTACAAAGTTATAGATAAAGCGGCAAAGAGAGGAATTATTAAAAAAAATAATGCTGCGAGAAAAAAATCTAGACTTACAAAACAAATTGTAAATTTAAAACAAAAATAAAAAATGCCCATTTGGGTATTTTTTTTTAAATCTTATTTTTTAATGATTCATATAAAATTTATTAGTTTATGTGGGTCGCTAAAAACTAAGATTTTTAATTTTATTAAAGGATGTTAAAAAACAAAAAATAATATTTAATATATTCGTTTTTTTCAAGTCCCGACAGAGGCAAATAAATTTTCCTCTTTCTGTCGGACAAAAACAAAAACCAAATATAAAATTTGGTTTGTTTATTGTCCGACAGCCAGGACTTGAACCTGGGGCCACAAAGGTATAAGCTTTGCGCTCTACCAACTGAGCTACTGTCGGATATTTAATTATATGAGTTATCTTTATCAAACATTAAAAACTAACTTTTAGCATTAATGTTGGTAGAGTTAGCTGCTACGCTTTAAATTCAGAATAGTCATCTTGCAGATTCCTTTCTTCATTTATCTTCCTCCTTTGGTCTGTTTCGCAAGCTCAACAACAACCAATATTCCGCTTCGCTACAGACCGGATAAAAAGAAAAACTAATTTCTTTTTATCCAACTGAGCTACTGTCGGATATTTATTGAACAGTTTATATTAAATTTTTATATTAAATATTTAATATAAAAATTTAATAAAATACATTATATAGTAAAAGTTTGCTTTTTTCAAAAAAAAAATATATAATTTCAATAAATGAAAGACTCGCCTATGGCCGAGTCTCTCTTTTTAACAAGATAAAAAATAAAATTATGTTTGATTTAAAAGTTATAAATGCTGTCTTAACAGAGATGGAAGAGAAAAAAGGAATTTCAAAAGAAGAGGTGATATCAGCTATTGAAGATTCATTGGCTTCTGCTTACAAAAAAGAATATGGGGAAAGAGGGCAGATTATTAAAGCTAAGTTCAATCCTGATTCTGGTGATATTGAGTTCTTTAGAATAAAAGAAGTTGTTACAGAGGATCAAATTATCTCAGAAGAAGAATTTGATGAAATGAGTAAAGAAGAATTTTTAGCAAAAAAGGAAGAAGGTAAAATAAAGTTTATTAACAATAGACATATTTTATTAGATTCAGCAAAATTAATTAAAGCAGATGCTGAACCTGGGGATGAGATTTCTTTTGAGTTAGAAAAGAAATTAGATTTTGGAAGAATCGCGGCTCAAGCCGCTAAGCAAACTATTAAACAAAAATTTAGAGAAGCTGAAAAGAAACAGGTTCAAAAAGTTTTTGGTAGTAAAGAGGGAGAGATTGTTCACGGGCAAGTTTTAAGAAGTGAAGGAGGTGCTATTTTTGTTGAATTAGAGAAAGCAGAGGGGATACTACCATTCAGAGAACAAATAAAATCAGAAAGATATAAGACTGGAGACAGAATCGCAGCACTATTAGTAAAAGTTGGAAGTGGGTATAATGGAGCACCAGAGCTTTTGTTATCCAGAACTCATCCAGATTTTTTAAAAAAGCTTTTTGAAATAGAAGTTCCGGAAATGCAAGATGGAGCTGTGGAGATCAAAAGAATTGTGAGAGAGCCAGGTTTTCGCTCTAAAATAGCAGTTGTGGCTCATGATGAAGATTTAGACCCAGTAGGGACATTTGTTGGTTCTGCGGGATCAAGAGTTAATATTGTTTCATCAGAATTGTCTGGTGAGCGAATAGATATAATAGAATGATTAGAAGATGAGGAAGATTTTGTTATTTCAGCATTGTCTCCAGCTGAAATTTTTGATATAAAAATAATAGAAGACGAAGAAGGACATAAAAAAGCCATTGTTGAAGTTACCGAAGACCAATTTTCTTTAGCTATAGGAAGAGGTGGGCAAAATGCTAGACTAGCAGCCAAGTTGACTGGTATGAAAATAGATATAAAAACTATTGATGGAAATAACGAAGAAGAAGTAGAATAAAAAAAAAAACCGGTTAGCCGGTTTTTTTTATAATATTTTTATCAACTTAAAAACACCCGCTAGGGTGTTTTTTCAAAGTTTTTACTGAAAGGGTGTTTCCCTTTGTATTATATAATACATTATTTTTATTTTTTTCTTTCACTTTTTACAGATTTTATCCACAGTTACATCATTGACCATTTTTTGTATGATTGATAGCATTACAGATGTCTATATAGAGTGTAGGTTTGTCAATGGCAAGTCATACTTAAATTTATTTACTTATTAAACATATATTAATAAAACAAAATAAATGATTATTTCTTTTATACACAGTGTTATTTGTATCATTGTTTTTTCTTGTTAGCATGTTTAATACTGGACATGTAGAAGCTGGGCAGGTTATATCAAAAAAAGCTAAAACCAATTCTCAAAATTCCATTCTATTATCGTATAATGAAACAGATAGGAGAAAAAACTTAGAAAGCTATGGTGGTTTTGATCTCGATATCAAAGATGGAGTAATTAAAACAAAATCTATCAATTTAGTAAGTTCAGCAGCTCAAACTCTTTCTGATGAAGAATTAAAAAGTCAGGTTCGATATTATATTGTTCAACCGGGAGATAGTATATATGCCATTGCTCATGAATTTGGGGTTTCTGAAACTACGATCATTACTGAAAATAAACTAAAAGGGAAATTAATCAAACCTAATCAAGAATTAATAATTTTACCAGTAAGTGGAGTAAGATACACAGTGAAAAAAGGTGATACACTAGCTTCAATAGCAAAGAAGTATGATGTAGATGAGTTAGATATAAAATCTTTTAATAATATTGTAGACGATTTAAAAATTGGTCAAAAATTAATTGTTCCAGGTGGCGATAAAATAATTAAAAAAGAAGTAGCTGCAAAAGCTAAAAAAGCAAGAGCTGCAAAAATAGCAAAAGCTAGAAAATATGCAGGAAGCATAAAAACAAAAACAGGAAAAACATATAAACGCTATTCAACAAAAAAAGTATATGGTTATTGAACTCACCCTGTTCCAGGTTCTTTTAGGGTAAGAGGTATTACAAGTAGGCATCATGGCGTAGATATGGCAGCACCAAGAGGCACACCTATTTTAGCTGCAGCTTCTGGGACAGTTACAACAACACATCGTTCTGGTTGAAATTATGGATGTGGTAAAGGAGTTGTTATAAAACATAATAATGGGGCAAAAACAGTTTATTGTCATGCGTCAAAGGTAATCGTTTATGAAGGGCAAAAAGTGGTGCAAGGACAAAAAATTGCAGAGGTTGGCTCAACTGGAAATTCAACAGGTAATCATTTACATTTTGAGGTACGTGGAGCAAGGAATCCTTTTTAATTTAATTTAAACTTTTATTTTTGGCACAGCGCCTTATTATAGTATTTTTTAAAATCACTTAATGTATTTAAGTGATTTTTTCTTGAAAAAAAAGAAAGATTTGGTATGATGGTGTCTATTATGACAGATAAAAGTAAAATAATTGACGAATTGTTTGCCGCGGGTGCACATTTCGGATATTCAAAATCAAAAAGACACCCATCAACTCAAGAAAATATCTTGGGGATGAAGGATAGTGTAGATATTATTAATTTAGAAAAAACAGTTTCAGAGATAGAAACAGCAAAAGAAAGATTACATGAAATTTTTGCAAAAAATAAAAAAGTAATTTTAGTAGGTAATAAAGTAGTTATTAAAGATTTAGTCCCAGAATTAGCCTCTTGTGAAAAAGTTGATTATGTAGCAAATAGATGAATTGGTGGAACATTAACTAATTTTGCAGAAATCAAAAAAAGAATTACAAAATTAAAAAGATTGATTTCAGAATCAGAAAGAGGAGAGTTTTCAAAATATACAAAAAAAGAGGCTCTTCAAAAAGAAAAGGAAATTTTAAAATTAAAAAAGTATTATTTTGGTCTTATTAATATGATTGAGATACCACAAGCTCTTGTGGTAGTAGACTCTGCAGATGAAGCAATCGCTATCAAAGAAGCACAAGATATGGGGGTAGATGTAATTGCTATTTCAAGCACAGACAACGATATTTCAGGGATAAAATATCCAATAGTTGCAAATGATAGATCAAGAAAAACAGCAGAAATTATTATTAAAGAATTATTAAGTGATTGTAAATAATTTTATGACAGTTGATATAAAAGCAGTAAAAGAATTGAGAGGACAAACTGGAGTTTCAATAATGCAATGTAAAATTGCATTAGAAGAAGCTGGGGGTGATTTAGAAAAAGCAAAAATAGCTCTTACAAAAAAATCTGGAGAAATCGCAGCCAAAAAAGGAGACCGAGAGTTAGGAGCTGGTGTTGTGGTATTTCAAAAAACAGGAGATAAAGCTATTTTATTAGAACTTGGGTGCGAAACAGACTTTGTAGCAAACAATGATGAATTTAAAGAAGTAGCAAATAAGATAGCATCTATTGTGTTAGAAAATGGAGAAGATGACCCATCTATAGAAACGGAGCTTTCAGAGGGGACACAAAAATTTGGAGAAAGAATGGAGGTTGTTAGATCAGAAATTTATTCTGGAAATATTGGTTCTTACATTCACGTTAATAACTCTGTTGGAGCAATTGTAGAGTTTTCTGGTGAAGTTTCAGATGAGCTTGGAAAAGATGTGGCAATGCATATAGCAGCACAACATCCAAAATACTTGGCTGAGTCAGATATTGATGCTGGAGAAAAACAAAAAGCAGAAGACACTCTTAGAGAAGAGGTTGCAGATAAACCAGCAGATATGCAAGAAAAAATTCTTGCAGGAAAAATGAACTCATTTTTTAAAGAAAGAGTTTTGCTTACTCAAGGTTTTATTAAAGACCCATCAAAAACTATTGGTCAGTTGATAGATGAGGTTGGGGTAGAAATAGTAAGATATACACGATTTGGAGTCGGAGAAGTATAAAACTATAAAAATTGACACATTGCTTTGTTAAAAATAAAAAAACAACACTCACTGTATATTCAAATACACCATAGTGTTGTTTTTTATTTTTGCCTTGCACTGCCTCAATTTTTATAGTTTTATTTAGCTTGTTTGTATATTTTATACACCTCACAATATTTTTGTTCGTTTCCTCACTCACCATCTATTTTTTGAAGTTTTAGGGGTTAGTGGTTAAAAATAAAAAAACAACATAATATACATTTGTGTTGTTTTTTGTAAAGATAAATTTATTATTAAATGTATTTAAGATTAATTAGGTTTTTTATTTTTTTTTTTTTTATCTTTATATTTTTCAACAGCTAAAGTTTCAGTAATTGATTTTTGATTACTTAAATTGTTATATGCAATATTACTTGCTATTCATGCAACTATTCCTCATCCAACCACTGGATCATATTTACCATCAAGCCCATTTTCAATTGCTTTTAAAATAGCAGCCCCAGATGCCATACAAGAGGCTTTTCCAAAAAACTCAGCCCCTTTTTGCTCATAGGCATTTTTAATAATTTCTTTTGTGTTCATAAAATTTATTATATGTTTAACTTATTAATCGTGAGAATTTTACATTGTTTTTTCTTTAAGTCAAATTGACTCTGTTGTAAATAATTATATAATTAAAAATATGAATGAAAAAATAAACAATGATTTTTTAAGACAAAATATAGAAAATGTTGTAGAACATTCCAAAAAGGCAATGGATTGGTCTTTTTCTCGCTCTTCTGGCTCTGGCGGACAGCACGTGAATAAAAATGATACAAAAGCTCATCTCTCTTTTGATGTTGAAAAATCATCTTTTACAGATATTGATAAAAGTAAAATAATCAAACATTATGGGGATATTAAAATTAGTTTAGCATCAGAAACCAACAAATCCCAAAAACAAAACAAAAATGACGTTTTATCTAAATTAGACAAAATTCTATTAGAAGCTTTAAGGCCTAAAAAAATAAGAAGAAAAACAAAAGTGCCGTTCCATGAAAAAAAAGCAAGGTTAAGCGCTAAAAAACATAATTCTGAAAAAAAGCAGAGAAGAAAAATAAATAGAGCTGATTATTTATAAAAGTTTATTTTTTATGTTAATATTAAAT
>JALUMP010000138.1 GCA_027039745.1 Candidatus Parcubacteria bacterium | reverse complement strand
ATATTATAATAAAGCTTTTTTATTAAATCCGACAATGAAAGATTCAATTTATGTAAAAGCAAGAGTTTTTGATTTTGAAAACAAAATGAAGAGAGCAATAATGTTATACAAAAGATCTTTATTATTGTATAAAAGTAGTAATTTAAATTATTATGGCAATTATACTAGATTGAAAGAATTAGAAAGAGATTTTAAGGAAAAATGATGAAAAAAAGTGGATTTGCATTAGTTGAGCTAGCTATTGTTTTAATTATTATGGGTCTTCTTGCAAATGTAGGAACAAAAATGGCTTCAGCAATGAAAAAACATTATGAAATAACAAAGTCAAAAAATGATACTATAATTTCTAAAAAAAACATTTTAGGTTATATAGAGAATACAGAGATGCTACCATCAAAAGCATATTTTGAACAAAATTTTTCTTCATCTCTCGGAAGCGGAAAAAAATTATTATATGCATTTGATAATACTTTTTTAAATAAAAGCATATGTTCTTTAAAATCAACAAATTTTAGTATTATATCAAAAGGATATTCACAAAATAGGGTCATTAAAAATGTTTTAGTTGCAATAGTTTCGGCATCTGCAAATAATAATATGCAAACAAAATTTATAAACAATACCATAACATTAGAAAAACAAGGAATAAGTATAGATGATGACACGAGCAATGTAAATAGAATTGAACCTTATGATGATCAAGCTTCATATATTACATTAAGTGAGGCTCAAAATGCTGCTATGTGTTCTTTAAATAAGCTAAGAATAGTAAATACTTCTTTACCAAGTACAACTGTTGATAATTCACCTTATTATAACGCAAATATCGTAATAGATGGAAATTTTTCAACACCATCAGTTTCATGTTCTTTTAGTGACAATAAATTTTCATATTCAGATGGAAAGGTGATTCATTCAAATCAAAAAAGTAAGCCTGGTGTAGTAAAAGTAAGTTGTACTGTTTCTGCTGATGATTTTAAATCAACTAAGAGATTTGCAATCACAGTAAATGATATTTAGTTAAAATTTTATCTGTTATTAAGTATTTTTTTTCTATAATATAAAAATATATAGAAGGAGAAAACATGAATAATAAACCAATTGGACAAGTTTTAAAAGAATGTGGTTTTATCACAGAGGAACAAATTAAAGTTGCTTTGTCCGTTCAAAAATCAAGTGATAAGTTTCTTGGTGAAATTCTTCAAGATTTAGATTTTATAACATCAGATGAAATAGCAGCGGCAGTAGCTAAACAACATAATTTAGAGTATATTGATTTATCTATTGTTGTTCCTGATAAGGAAGCATTAGAAATAGTTCCTTATGAATTTTCTTATCAAAAAAGTATATTACCATTATATATAGATGATGATTCCTTAACTGTTGCAATGGAGGAAGTTAATGACATAATGGTTAATGACTATCTTAAAAAAGCATCTCAGAAAAACATTAAAATTGTTGTATCTGATAAAAAAACAATATCTAAATATTGTGATGTCTTTTATTACGATTTAAAAAATAACATTTCTTCTAAAATTTCAAAAGTAATAGAAGATATGAGAGATGAAGAGAAAAGAAAAAAAATAGATATCCCTACTCTTGTTGATAATCTAATTAACCAAGCCATGAAAAATAATGCGACAGATATTCACATTTCACCAGAAAAGGATTCTACACATATTTTTTATCGTATAGATGGGGTATTAAAACATTCTTTTGCTTTACCATCATCTATTCATCAAGAAATTTCTTCTCGACTTAAAATTTTAAGTGATTTAGATCTTGCAGAACAAAGAAGACCGCAAGATGGTTCTTTTTCTCATATTTTTTTAAATGAAGAAGTGAGTTTAAGAGTATCAACTATTCCAACTAATTTTGGTGAAAATATAGTCATGAGAGTGTTGGGAAAAACTTCATCATTATTTAGTTTAGAAAAACTAGGGATGACAAAAGAAAATATTTTAAAAGTTGAAAAGAACTTTGCTAAACCAAATGGTGTTGTTTTAGTTGTTGGACCAACTGGTTCGGGAAAGACGACAACTCTCTATTCAGCATTGCGAAAAATAAATTCTTTAGAGAAAAATGTCATGACCATTGAGGATCCAATTGAGTATAAATTTAGTTTTATTAAACAAACACAATTAAATGAAAAAGCAGGATATACATTTAATGCTGCAATAAAATCATTTATGAGACAAGATCCAGATGTTCTACTTGTAGGGGAAATTAGAGATGCTGAGACAGCAGAATTGGCGATAAGAGCTTCAATAACAGGACATTTGGTTTTATCTACTCTTCATACAAATAGTGCAATTGGTACTATACCAAGATTAGAAGATTTAAATGTTCCTCCATATTTAATAGCATCAGGTTTAGTTGCAATCATATCTCAAAGATTGATTAGAAAATTATGTCCGCATTGTAGAAGAAAATCTGAAATGCTAGAAAGTGAGATAAAAGAGAGAATTAATAGTTATGAATTATTTAAAAAGCATTGGGAAGGTTTTGTATATGAACCAGTAGGCTGTAAAAAATGTAATGATACGGGATATTTAGGCAGAGAAGTTATTACAGAAATTTTTGAATTAGATACGGAGATGCAAAATTTAATTATTCAACAAAAAAGTGTATTAGAAATGCAAGAAGTGGCAAAAAGAAAAGGGATGTTATTTATGAAAGATGATGGAAACATTAAAGTCTTACAAGGAAAAACATCTTTTAAAGAAATAAATAGAGTAATAAATTAATGTTATATTTTATAAAAACATTATCAAAAGAGGGTGTAAATTCATATTCTTTTGTTTCTTCATTCGATATAGAAGACCTAGAATCATATTGTGAAAATAATAATTTTATACTAATAAATTACAAAGAGTTGCCAGATCAGTTATCATTTTTATTAGAAATTTTTAAAAAAAATCCAAAACCTGATGATATTATAGAATTATTAGATAATCTGCATTTAATTGTGAAAACTGGTCTTCCATTGCTATCAACACTAAATGACCTTTCAAAAGAAACAAAAAACAAAGCATTTAAAGAACTTATTCTGCATTTGTCAAATTCTATAAACAGGGGAAAATCTTTTTCACAATCATTAAAGAAATATGAAAAAGTAGTAGGACAAATTGTCTTAACTTTAATTGAGGTAGGTGAAGAGTCAGGGAAATTGGATTTTACACTTGAAAGATCTTCAAACTTTTTAAAAAAAATAAGAGAATTAAAAAAAAAGGTAAAAAGTGCATTAATTTATCCAATAATCTCAATGATAGTTGTCTTTGCTGCTATGTTGACTTGGATGTTATATGTGTTACCACAAATGACAAGTTTATTTAAGACAATGGATGTAGAATTGCCACCACTTACTTTATTTATGATAAGTGCCTCTAGCTTTATTAATGAATACATATATGACATGTCTTTTATTGGTATAGCCTTCATAACAATATTTATTGTGGCAAGAAGACAAAGTGTTAAATTTCAATATTATATTGATTTTTGTATATTAAAAATTCCAATAATAAAGTCAGTAATTTCTGATTTTAACACAGCTTTTATTGGAGAGTATATGAATTTGGCGATATCTAGTGGGCTTCCTATTAATACAGCAATTGAATCATTATCTGCAAATATTAAAAATAAAATTTACAAGGAAGGATTAAAAAAAATTGCAGAAAATGTAGCCAAAGGAAAAAGAATTGATGAAAGTTTTTTAGATATAAATTTGTTCTCATCATTTACTATTAGGATGATAACAGTTGGATTAGAAACAGGAGCATTAGATAAGCAATTTGAAACAATATCATCTCACTATTATCAAAGAGTTGATTATTTTGCAAATAATATTGGAAAAATAATTGAACCGACATTAATTATATTTGTAGGAGGATTTATGGCATTAGTAGTAATGGCATTAATGAATCCAATGTATGATTTAGTTTCAAAGGTTGGATAAAATTAATATAATTTTAATGTTTTATGTGTTATTATGTAATAAATAAAAAAAGGAAATAAAATGAAAAGAACAAAAAGAAATGGTTTTACCATAGTTGAGTTAGTGATAGTATTAATTGTTATTGGATTAATTATAAGTGGAGTAATGAAAGGCAAAAATCTGATTAAAAGTGCAGATCAAAAGAAAATCTATAACACTTGGGTTAAAGAATGGCAAGCCACGGCGGATTCATATGAGGATAGAACAGGTGCAATTCTTGGAGACAGCAAAGATAATGGTGGAACAGGTGCGAGTGAAGATGGTCGTTGTGACAATATTAATTTGTCTTCAACTGTAACAGTACAAGATAAATTGAAAGCAATTGGTTTAGAGTATCCAACAGGAAATGTAAATGGAACTAATGGTGGTCAATATATTATCAAAGGAAAATATGTTACAAATAAAGCTACAGCATATTTATATTTTTTAGCAAGTTCTTCTGATGGGTATAAAAACAAATTATATATAACAGGTGTTCCAACTGATTATGCTATTGCTTGGGATAAACTTTCAGATGGTAAAATAGATGCACGCTCTGGTAATTTTAGAATATACCCTGATGACAAAGACTGGCCTGATGCAACAAAAACAAAAACTGTAAATGTTTCATTAGAACTTTAACTTATTAATACCAAAGAGACTTTCTCTTTGGTACTCTACAAAGATTCTTTTGTAGAAACAACTTACTTTCTTGTAAAAATCAAAAATTGCTTTCCTCTACAAAAATATAAAAAATAACAAATCTTTTTTATTTTAATAAAATATATATATTAAATATAGTATAATATATAATAAAAAGAAAGTATTAAAGGTTGTTAAAAATGGCAAAAAATCCACAAGAAGAAATTAAAAAATTTGAAGATTTTTATAAGCTAGATGATAGACCTTGGGTCATTACATTATCAGGAGGAAAAGATTCTTCGACGGTATTACATTTAGCTTTATCAGCATATGTTAATCTTAAAAAAAGAGGAGAAGCTAATAAACCTGTTTATATAGTTACATCAGATACTCGTGTTGAAATGCCTATTGTAGAAGATTATGTGAATGAAACTATTGAAAAACTTAATGAATGGATTAATAAAAATGATTATGATGTATACACTAAAATTATTACCCCATTAGCTAACGATACATTTTGGTCAAAGATTATAGGAAGAGGGTATCCTTCTCCTACTCAAAGTTTTAGATGGTGTACTGATAGAATGAAGATTAGACCAACCACTTCATATATAGAATCATTGGTAAAAAAACATGGTTCTGTTGTAATGATGTTGGGTGTAAGAAAATCAGAATCATCAAATAGAAAAGCAAGTATTGAAAAGAGAGAGCTAAATTATTTTAATGTTTCTTTACATGATTCAATTAAAGATGCTTATGTATATTCTCCGATTGTAGATTGGAGTAATGAAGATGTTTGGACTTTTTTAACATCTTTTAATCCAGATTGGGGTAATAATAAAAAAATGATGAAACTGTACGACAAAGGTTCTTCGGAAGCAGATTGTAACATTGCTATACATCCATCAGATTCAAGTTGTGGGAAAACAAGATTTGGATGCTGGGTATGCACAGTTGTAAATAAAGATGAGTCAATGGAAGGAATGTTTAAAAATAGTGATGAAAAAGGTCTTGAAAATCTTATAGCATTAAGAGAAAAATTAAAAAGATATAGAGAGCCAGAGAGCGGGAAAAGGGTAAATCGAAAAAGAAATGGAGTGAAAGGTTTTGGACCATATACCATTGAAGCAAGAATAGAATTTTTAAATGATTTGTTCCAAGCTGAAAAAGCTACTGGTTCAACACTTATTGGGGATGATGAATTAATTTCAATCCAAAATTTTTGGAATATGGATGGTGATTTAAAAAACACGGCAATAAAAAGAGCACAAGCACAAGGAAGATTATTAAACTATCAAATACGAGAAAATAAAGATATGGATTGTTCTGATGAATTTAATTTTATTTATCAATTGGAAAAAGAAAGAAAAAAGAATGGAAATAGATATGGTATTGTAGAAGACTTAGTGAATGTCATAAATAACATTACAAACAAAGAGGAGAATGATTTTGATAAATAAGGTAATAATTACAGATCTATTTGCATATGAGGGAATGAATGTAATTCAATTTGAAAAGAAGAATTTCATTTACGGAATAAATGGACAAGGTAAAACAAGTTTTATTAATGCACTGAAATTTGCATTAACAGATTTAAATATAACATCTGATGAAATAGTAAACAACAAAGCATCTAAAGGAAGTATTTTTATTGAAATGAATGATTTTTCTGTTTTAAAAAAAATAGAAAGAAAAACCGGGTATATTACAATATCTGTTATCTATGAAAATGAGAAATTAGAAAGTGGTGATGCATTAGATTTTATAGAGGAAAGGTTTCCAAGTGAAGTTGTTGATATTCTATTTTATGATGGGGAAGCAGATAAAAATATTTTAACTATGTCATCATTTTTGCAAGAATCATTTTTTGCTAGAATATTTAAATTGGATATTCTATTTAATATGAAAAAGGATTTAAGTGCAGCAAAAAAGAAACTTCTCAGCAGTGAGGATAATCAAGAATTAAAAGAACTAGTATATGATGAAAATAAGATATTAGAAATGCAAGAATTTATTGATTTGAATGTTGAATTAAAAGTAAAATTAAGATCTAAAATTTATTCAAAAGAAAAGACCATTTCATTGCTTGAAAGTAAATTGTATTTAATCGTAGATGATTTAGAAGATTTAGAAAATAAATATTCTGAATTAAAAACAAATTATGATGGAGAAACTGTTAAACTCAAAGATTTTTTTATTACAGAGATGCCTTTTTTTATTACAACAAAATATAACTCTATTTTGAAATCAAAAGAGAAAATAGCAAAAGTAGCAGATGAAAATGGCTTTATTAATATTTTAATGGACAATGGAATATCAAATGAAACATCAAAAAACATATTAAATGCTTTAAATTCAGGAACATTTTTTTCATTAAAATATTCAATAGAAGAGGTTTTCGATCTATTTAAAAAGTGTGCTACATTAAAGCATGAAATGGACAATACTTTATTAAATATAAAATCCGTAAAAAAAACAATGGAATTAAATGAAAG
>JALUMP010000137.1 GCA_027039745.1 Candidatus Parcubacteria bacterium | reverse complement strand
ACGATGAAGAAGAAATTCTTAAAATTGTCAAAAAAGCAAAAATGAGAAACGAATATACAGATTTAGTCTAAAATAAAAAACACAATTTATAAAATTGTGTTTTTTGTTATTTTGTTTTTTTTAAAGCCATTTTGTATATTTTATCAACCTGTTCTTCAAAGGTCATTTTAGAAGTATCTACAATAAACCCCTGTTTTTTAGCAACAGAAAGTGTATCTTTGTCACAACTATCTTTTGGAATAATTACTTCTCTTAAAACTTTTTCAATATTTTTTTCATTTTTAACATAACCAAAATCTTTTAATCGCCTTTCAGCTCTTATCTTTGGATTTGCATCAAGAAAAATTTTCAGCTCAGCTTGAGGTGCAATGACAGCTCCTGCGTCTCTACCATCTAAAACCACTCCTGATTCTTTTATCATTTTTTGTGAAATTAAAGTTACAAAATCTCTAATTTCCTGAACTCTTGCATATATAGCAACATTTTTATTGATCTCTGGACTTCGTATGTTATCTGTTACATCTTTATCATTTAAAAAAATTAAATTATTTTTTCTAAAAACAATATTTATTTTTGGTAAATTTTTTATAATATTTTCAAGATCATTAACTTTAATATTATGGTTTAAAAAATATAAACAAACAGCCCTATAAATTGCTCCGGAATCTAAATGGATATAACCTAATTTTTTAGCAACAGCCCGACTTGTGCTACTTTTACCAGAACCAGTTGGCCCATCAATTGTTATAATTATTTTTTTAGTCATTTTTTTTACTATATTTTAGATAAAAAGCAAAAGACACTGTGATTGCTCCTAATATATCTAACAACATATCTTTTTGCGCATCTCAAATGTCTCCTTGAGAACCCAAAAAATCAGAACCAGCATCCCCACCAGCAGTTACTGCAAAAATAGTTTCAATAATCTCATATAATGAACCCCAGAAACCTAACGCAAATATTCCCATAAAAATAGCAGTTGTTTTATTTGTAACTCATTTTTTAACATAGACAAGCTCTGCTAACGGATAAGCAAATACGCCCACTAAATAATGCCCAACTCTATCGAAATTATTTCGGCCATCTGGAAACAAAAAATCTAAATGGGTATGCGATAACAAATTATCGAAAAAATCAAAAGGAGTTCTTTCAAAAGAAAAGTGTCCACCAATTGTGTGATACATAAGAAAAAAAGCCATTAAAAAATAAGAAGTATTTGAAAATCTAAATTTTTTAAATGTAACAACAAGTAAAAAAACAGCAATCATAACTGGTATATTTTCAGCTCATCATATTTCTCTTGTATATGGACCAATCGCTAAAAAAGCAAATTCTATTAAATACAGAGTTAATAATAATTGTGGAAAATATTTTTTAAGAAATGTCATATGTTTTAATTAAATTTAATAATTCTTTTCAAATTTATCATAAATTTGCATTAATTGCTTGGTAATTGCACCAACCTTACCATCTTTAACCAACTTATTATCAATTTTTCTAATTGGTAAAATATTTTTATTTGTAGCAGTTAAAAAAACTTCATCTGCATTAAATAATTGTTTTTCTAATATGTTTTTTTCATAAACTTTAATGCCTTCTTTTTTAAGAAGTTTTATAAGTAAAGTTCTGATTGTGCCAGGCAACATTCCTTCTTTTGGAGTATATATTTTTTTATTTTTTACTATAAACACATTAGCAGTTGAGCCTTCATAAAGTTTTTTATTATTGATATATAAAG
>JALUMP010000136.1 GCA_027039745.1 Candidatus Parcubacteria bacterium | reverse complement strand
ATATTAGCTACTGTGTTGTTGTCTTCTATTTTTTTTGGACTATTTTATTTTTTTTGAGAATACAAAATAACAACTCAAAAAGAATTAAACAACTCAAAACAAGAAATCCAACTATTAAAACAAAAAATAAAAACTCAAGAAGTAGATTTACAAGATACAAAAAAATCATACCAAGATGCCATAGATACACTGATTATAGAAAGTCAAAACTGAAAGACAAAATACACAAAGAAAAAAGATGACTTTGATAATATTGAAGACCAAATTAAAAATGTTTTTGGAACAGTTGAAACTATCTCAAAAATACAAAAAACCGACAAAGAACTTTTGGCAAAATACTCTAAAAAATATTTTTTAAATGAACACTACTCCCCAACAAAACTCGCAAATATTTCTAAAGAATTTTTATATAACGGCAAAACACTTCAATTTCATGCCGATATTATAAATCACTTAAACGAAATGTTGGAAGATGCAAAAGATGACAATATAAATTTAAAAATAATTTCTGCATATCGCTCTTTTCAATATCAAAAAAACCTAAAACAACGAAATATCGCGCTTTATGGAAAAATTAATGCCGACAAATTAGTTGCCAATCAAGGTTTATCAGAACACCAACTAGGAACAGCGGTTGATTTTATTAATGCAAAAACAGGTCACATGGTGGGTTTTGAAAATACTGATGCATATAAATGACTTCAAGAAAATGCTTATAAATATGGCTTTGTGCTTTCCTACACAAAAGATAATCCCTACTATTCTTTTGAGCCATGACATTGAAGATTTGTTGGAAAAAAACTTGCCAAAAAATTACACAGAGATAACAAATTCTTTTACGAAATAGACCAACGAAAAATCTACGATTATTTAGAATATTTTTTTGACTAATAAGAAACTTCTAATTTATTATCTTTTATAAAAAATTCAATATTTCCAAGTTCATCTGTTCTTAATACTTTTAATTTTAATTTTTTCGCATTTTCTAAAATCTCTTTATGCGGCATACCATAAGAATTATTTTTTCCAACAGAAATAATTAAAAACTCAGGATCAACTATTTTTAAAAATTCATAAGAACTTGATGTTTTAGAGCCATGATGCCCTGCCATCAAAACATCAGATTTTAAATAATTGCCATACTTTTTTATTAAATATTTTTCAAATTTCTTTGGTAAGTCCCCCATAATTAAAAAAGTTTTATTTTTATATACTACTCTTAAAACTAGCGACCCTTCGTTGTCGTCTAAAATATTAGGTTTGAAAAATTTTTCTGGAAATAAAACTTCTATTTTTGTATTTTTATCAAAATTAAAAACTGTGCCACTTGATAATGTCAATATTTTATAGCCCTTCTTTTTAGACCGTTTGACTATTTCATCTCTTATTGGTGCATCACTATATGCAGAAGTTTCAAAAATATAATCTAATTTATAATTATTAACCAAATAAGGCAATAACCCGACATGGTCAATATCATAATGACTTAAAAATACAAAATCAAATGAATGACCGAAAAAACCACTATAATCATAAATTGTTTTTAGGGCTTCTATACCATTTCCTGTATCAATTAAAATTTTTTTATTAAGAGTTTTTATGCCAACAGCATTACCTTGCCCAACATCTAAAAAAGTAATTTCAAAGTCTTTTTTGTTTTGTGTATAAAAAAATAAAGTTAATATAAAAATATTTAATAAAATAATGATAAAGACAATGATAATTTTTTTTTGTGTCATAAAAT
>JALUMP010000135.1 GCA_027039745.1 Candidatus Parcubacteria bacterium | reverse complement strand
TATGTAATACCCTTTATTCCAACCTTATCAAGGTAAATATTTCTAAAATCTTTCATACTCTGAACATCTTTCATACTTTTTCTCATAACAAAATACCTCACAAAAAAAAGAAAGTGAATTTTACAACAAAAGAAATCTCATTAAAAGTTAAAATAGATGTAGATTAAATTACCTGTTTACCCAAAATATCCCAAACTAATAGCCTTTATTTTCAATCAAAAAGGCATTTTGAATATAATAGGGATCGTAAAAGACATCCACAATAACACCTTCAGCTGCATATTTATAAAGGGTAGCTTTGAACATTCCATAAAATGCTGAGCGTAAAGCTGAAATAAATATATTAATCAATATATAGGCTATTAAAAGGATTACAAAATAGGGTGAAGAAGTAATTGTAGAAGAAGCTGTATGTTGTTTTGAAGCCACTACATCTTTGATTAAAAGCTTAAAAACCAAAACTAAAAATAAGAATGAAAGCAAAATTCTTATTAGAAAAAATAGTATTTCAATACCAATAAAAACAACAAACCTCACTTCTGCCGTTTTTCTAAAAAGCTTTTTACTTTTTTTTATCGCTTCAAGGGGGCCCAAATTTTCAACAATGATAATTGGTAATACAAAAAACACAATAATTCTCCATGTTCTACCCAATATTGAACTTATAAATCTACCCAACTTTCCCCTTTCTCTAATAAAAGAAAGTATTACCCCAATGGTTGCAGTAATTGCAGAATAGGCAAAAATCTTATCAATCCTATTTGCAGCAATTCTAATTCCGTCCCTAAGCCCCGGATTTCCGCCCTCAAACCTTATAAAGGCAGCACCTACAAGTGCCGCCTCAAAAAAATTATTTATAAATGCCAGCATCAAATAGATCAAAAAGAGAAAAAATACAAAAAGTGTGGGGTCAAAGGTACCCTTAGAAGACATCTCTTTAAAGTAATTGAAAATTGGAAAAGCTATAAATAATATAATAGAACCCATAATAATAGAAGTAAGGGGAAAAAGTAGCATTTCAAAATCAGAAAAAAGTGCACTCCAGCTTATTTTAAAAAACTCCCAGGCTCTTTCAATAATTTCAATTATATCACTCATCTCAAACATATCAAAAACCTCTTAAAATTTAAAATATTTGAGTTTATTTTAACAAAAAAAACTTATTTTAAAAAGAATAATTCAAAAAATGATTTTAATTTTTTATATTCCCTATTTAAATCGACAAAAAAAAGTGAAAGTAAATATTCAAACTGATTAAATTTTAAATTCACATTTATTCAAACTCTAACTATAAAAAAATCTAACAACTTCTAATTCCAAAAAATCCTATTCTTTAATTCCCTGTAAGACCTTATATCTAATTCTTTTAATTTATCTAATATTTCTTTAGCCTTTTTGGTTTCTCCTTTTAAAATATAAGCCTGACACAATTCATAATAAGCTCTTACATATTCAGGGTTAAGTCTTATGGCTTCCTTAAGTTCGATTTCTGCTTTCTCTAAATTTTTACTCTCTTTATAAGATAATCCAAGATAATAGTGCGCCTCAGGATCAAAGGGGTTTAATTCAACTGTTTTTTTAAACTGAGATAACGCTTTTTTCACTTTACCAATCTTTCTATAAACAAGTCCCAATATAAAATGTGCCCCTGAAAAGTTTGGACTTATTGAAATTACTGTTTTTAACTTCTTTTCTGCCTTATCATATCTGCCAAGATTAAAATATAAATTCCCCAAATTAAAATG
>JALUMP010000134.1 GCA_027039745.1 Candidatus Parcubacteria bacterium | reverse complement strand
ATATAATTCTTTTAAGCTCATATAAACTATTTGCAACACCTCTTTTGCCATTTTCAAAATATATATCAACCTTGCCATCTTTTTCTTCTATGCCCAAGATAGTATTTTGATGATTGTCTATTTCGATTATTGCTCCTTTGACTTCTTCAATAAAATTATGTTTTATTTTGATTTTTAACCAATCAATAAATTCTTCTAAGACACTTTTAACCTTTTTGTCTATTTTTGATTTAAGAGCTGCTTTATATGCTGAGGGTGATAGCTTTTTATTAGCTTTTTCTTTTAACCACAACTCTAAATATTCATTTAGGCTCTCATCGCTCTCCAAAGAGTAAATTGTTTCTTGTAGTAGTTGTTCTTTAATATAATCTAATCTAACATAATCTAATATAATATGCGCGGACACTTTTTTCTCTTTTTTCTCTAAGAATTTCGCTTCAGCTTTGGGAGCATTTTGGGCTAAAACATATACATTATTTTTATCTAGAACCAATTGATTTTTCTCTTTTTTGTATATAGTTTTTTTGCTTCTGTCTTCCCTCATTATATTGTGAATTTTCCAATGAGAAACGACAACTACACCACTTTTAAAAAGTTTTAAAAAGTCTTTTGCAAGTAGCAATTTGGCATCATCATCGTTGGCTCCAATCATTTTCTGAATTTTTTTAGGATTGCCGATAAAACCCTCATCATCGGCTCTCATCGCCATGTGAAAGTACAATGCTTGTGAAGATACAGGCAAATCTAGAAAAGTGTCACTATCTATTATATGTTTGTGGAACATTCTTCTATCTGCCATTTTCTTGCCTCCTTTTTAACATTGTAAAAAATGATATTTTTAATGTTTTATTTTTCATTTTCAAACTCTCAGTTCATCAATATCTTTTGGAAAACTATTGCCGTTATTTGGCTTAAGGTTAGAAGAGGTTGCTTGACTTGGTGGCGTCACTGTATCGTCACTACTTTCAATTATGTGACGCTTGGGTGACGCTAATTCGTCACTACTTTCAATTATGTGACGCTTGGGTGACGCTAATTCGTCACTACTTTCAATTATGTGACGCTTGGGTGACGCTAATTCGTCACATTCTTGTAACACTTGCGTCACATCAGCGTCACTTCTATTCATATTTTCTGCTTTTATTCTGCGAATTTCTCTTCTTTTTGCTCTTAGCTTCCTCATTCTTTTGGCACTTTCGCTCTCGCTAAAAATGTAGTTCTCTGCCTCTTTTAGTAAAAATTTTTTATCATCAATTTTGTCGGCTAATTCGTACAAGTCAAGCAATTCTATAACCTTTGCAATATCCTTTGCATCTTCATCAAATAGCAGTTCTAGTTCTTCTTCTATGCTTGCCTCTATGCCCTCAAATGTGATAATGCCCTCGGTCTTTGTAGTGGATTGTAATAGCCTAAGATAAATTAGTGCAAGAGTATCTCCGTTTTTCTCTTTTCTTAGTTTCTTAACTATTTTAGAGTGGAAAAACTCTTCGCTTAACTCAAACCAATAGATTCTTTTTGATGTGCTCATTTCCCCACTCCTTCCATTAATCTATAACTCTTTAAACAGATACAATTAAGTGTATCACCTCCTGCTATTCTCCTAAGTTTCTTCACCTTATATTGGCTAGAAAAAGTAGTTTTCATTGTTTAACCCCTTTTCGCCTTATATGGAGACAAGAGGCAAGAAAAAGCCCGAAAAAGGGTTAATTTTTATGCGACTTGTTTCTTGCCCCCATATAAAGGCA
>JALUMP010000133.1 GCA_027039745.1 Candidatus Parcubacteria bacterium | reverse complement strand
CTTTGCCTGTAGTATCTATCAAAGAAGCTTGTAGGCTTTCAAGTAAATCCGCATTAAAGTTTTTATTGAACTTTCTCAAAATTTCATATAAGTTTTGATGAGTATCTTTTACCATTTTTTGAGACATTGCGTAAAAATACTCAATGTTTTCTTTGTTTCTAGTCATTATTTTAAGCTGTTTTGCCTGATTCTCTTCTAGCTTTTGTATGCTTTCATCAACTACATCGTTTTGCCTGTCTAGTATTTCTTCCTGAGCCTGACCTAGCTTTGTGAAGAAATTTTGCATATTAGATATGCTTTTGTCATACCCCTCTTTTACAAACCGTGCATGCTTAATATGCTTTGCACTCTGTTCGTACACAACGGTAACAGACTCTCGTATCTCTTCTAGCTCTTTATTTGTTGTTTTTATCTCTTCTGCTCTGCTAGTGATCTCTTTTAGCTCTGGCAAAATTTTATTCTGCAAAAAATCTATTCGATCTAATAGTGCCTCAGCAGAAGCACTATCAATCATCATCATTTGCTTTTTTTCATTCATTATTAAATGCATTCCTTACGGTTTCTTCAAATTCTATTGCTTTTTTAAAAAACCTAAGCTTTTTCTTCCCTTTTAGAAATGTTTCTTCCCCCTCTTTTACCCATTCCTTTTTGTATTTTTGCTCATTGTCAACCAAAGAATGAGCAGTCTCTAAAAAATCTTTCAAAAACTGTTTGTACTGTCCTTTTATTATCCCTAGCATTTGCATATTTGGAACAACATGAATTTGGGAAATCTCTTCCTGCACTTGTTCAAAACGACTATCTATCCCCAATTCTTTACTCCCAAAGAGATTAAGAAATTGCTTTTCTAAATTTAGCATATCATGCACTCTGTTCAAAACTAGATTAATTTTTGCTGTTTTGCTTACTTTTCTAATAAGAGCTATGGTATCTACAATATTTTGAAACTGCTCCCAATCATCGTTAGTTGGGATATAGAATTCTATACTGTCAACAAAGCTTTCAGAACTTATTGCATCAAGAAATATTTTTGTATCTGCTCCTGCGCCCGTGTCTATAATTATGTTTTCGTCTCTTTCTTCCATTTCTACCATGTCTATTTTATCCAAAGCAATATCTATTTTTTTAATATCGAAATTTTCAGCAACTATTTTGTTCTCTTTTTCCTTGTTTTCTAGTTTCGTTATATTGCTACTATCTATTTCGTAAATTTTTTTAAATTCTGGGAAAACAATAGGAAAAACATTAAATGCTAATGTGCTTTTCCCTACTCCACCTTTTGTATTTACTATTGCTTTAATTTTCATTTTAACTCCTTGTTGTTGATTTTTTTCTGAGTATTATTATACAAAGAAAAAAGATTGAAACAAAAATCTATTTTTTTGTATAATATTGTCCGTACTTCATTCTGCTAAATCTGCTATTGTAACTCTCACTTTGACAACCATCCACCGCACACCATTAGGTAAACCTACTAGAAATTGCTAGCTAGGAAGCCTTTAGCTCTTCTAGCCAAATGGTAGCTTACCCAATCCTTCTGTACAGATCCCCAAGCAAATCTTTTTCTGTTGTCTTTTTTTGCTTTCTGTTGCTGTCCTTTTCTATTACAGTTTCTTTTTTTCTATTTCCATCTTTTTCTCCTTTAAACTGTCTAAATTTACGCACAAACAAAGGATAAGATATTTCTCTTCCAATCACTTTATTGAAAATTTTGTTTTGTTCTTTTATGGTATATAGCTTTGCTGCTTCCAAAAGAATATCACTAAAAAAA
>JALUMP010000132.1 GCA_027039745.1 Candidatus Parcubacteria bacterium | reverse complement strand
TTAAATATAAAATAGTTCAATATTATTGATAATAAGTATATATTAAGGGGGGGGGAAATATAATAATAGTATCAAAATTAGGAGAAGAGAAGATGAAAAAAAAGATACTATCTCTTGTAGCAGTTACAGGTGTTTTATTAAGTATTAATGGTTGTAGTGGGAGAAGTAATCCACCTAGTAATAATAATGAGCCAAAAACTAAAAATGAGAAAATAGATCTTGCTAAGAAGACACTTAATGAGTTAAGAAGTCAAGTAATTAGTGTAGTAGATTACAATAAGACTGGTAAGTCAGGTTATTTAGATAATGAAGGTAAAAATTTAGGTGATGCATTAGATAAGTGTTCATTAGATGCAAAAAGTATTCCATATATGATTTCGAGATATACATATGGCAATGAAGATAATATTACAGAAAATTGGGACGATGGGAGTATTTTTAAAAGGACTTGTACTATCAGCAATGACATTAAAAAGTGTACATATGAACATAAAAAAGATGGTAAAAGTTATAATGGTATAATTACATTTCCTAAAGGTCTGAGTGAAGATTTCAGTACAAATAAAGATGAACTAGCTACTGGAGAATGGTATGGTCATATAAATTTCACTGGTACTTCTCCTGCATCTAATGATAATGCTTTTGATTATAGTACAGAACAAGAATATGACTTAAACTTTACTAGGGAAAAAACAGATTATGGTGAAAGTTTCATTTTAAATAATGCTTCAATAGAAAACAATGGAACAAAATTAGCAGTAAAAGATTTAAATGTAAGTGCCTATTATACAAACAATATAAATGAAGAAGGTTCTTATTATAAGTATAACTCTATTACTCTTGATGGTAAGTGCGGTAACTATGAAACAACAGGAACTCTTAAAGCTTTAAACTATATAAATAATACTAATCAGTCAAAATGGCTACCTGAAGAAGTTACTTTCGATGGAAGCTTGAAAAATAGTGCAACTTCTGGAGAGATTTCTGGATTGGTTGATATTGTATTTAAAAATGCAAAAACAGTTACTAGAGATGAAGATATGGAAGTTAGTATAAATGTTAATGGAACTTTAGCAGTACCAGAGAGACCAAAAATGGATATTGCATTAAACTATAGTAATTCTGTGGATAAACCCGACACATACAATAACTATACTGCTGATTATAGTTATGATAAGACTGCTATTAATATACAAAGTATAATGGATAAGAATAATAAAAATGGTAATATTACTATCAAATCTAATAATGGCATTACATTTAAAATTATAATTTTAGATGGTGATTTAGTAGAAGGAGATGCTAAAAGAAAAGATGGAAGTATTGTAACATACAAAGGAGAGCTAATTGGAACATTAGAGTATCGTAACAAAGTAATTGTTGTTAAGTATCTGGATGGTTCTTTTGAATCTATTCCTTAAAATATTAAAACTTATTTTTAATAAGTTTTTAATAAGCTTTCTTATTTACACATCAGCTTTATCTGCTGATGTGCTATCCTATTTCAATCCAAAATACGCTTATAATAAATATATATATTCATTTAACACTTCTATTGCTAGCGATCCTGTAAGTATAAAATCATTTTTTAATAATTGGAAGGGAGACTTTCATCCACATGATAAAAATAACATTGCACTTGAGAGTAGTAGATTTGATATTGGAGTGATAACACAAAAAAACTTCTATTTAGGATACACTTATAGACATGATGTATTTATGGAAGCTTCTAGTGATTTAACACATCTACTATACTTGACAAAGAATAAAAAAACTC
>JALUMP010000131.1 GCA_027039745.1 Candidatus Parcubacteria bacterium | reverse complement strand
GCCCGAGTCTGTCAATACCTATCATATCTAAAGCCTCTTTTGTAATATCTATTTCTATTTTTTTTCCATTTATTTCTGCCAAATCTCTTGCTCTTTTTAATAAATAATTTGCAGTCCTTGGTGTAAATCTAGATCTTTTTGCTATCTCTAAAGAAGCGTCATCATCTATATCAATATCTAAAACATCTGCGGAATGCTTAACAATCAAAGCTAACTCATCATCTGAATAATATTCTAATCTAAAAACTCCACCAGAAAACCTAGATCTTAAAGGTGCAGACAATGCTGATATTTTTGTAGTGGCTGCAATCAAAGTAAAACTTGGAAGCTCCAACTGCACAGTTCTTGCAGATGGACCTTTTCCAACTATAATATCTAATGTTCCATTTTCCATCGCTGGGTATAAAACTTCTTCAATATTTTTATTTAATCTATGCACTTCGTCTATAAACAAAACATCACCATCTGTAAGATTAGTTAGTATAGCAGCTAAATCACCTACTTTTTCAATAGCAGGCCCTGAAGTTATTTTAATATTAGCTCCTATTTGTTGAGAAATCAGATAAGCTAAAGTTGTTTTTCCCAACCCTGGAGGACCATAAAACAAAATATGCTCTGGCATATGGCCTCTATTTTTTGACGCTCTTAATAAAATATCTAAATTTTTTTTTATTAATTCTTGCCCCACATACTCTTCTCAAGTTTTTGGTCGTAATAAATTATCTAATTGCATTTTAGACATTAACACTATTTTATCACACTATCTTGATTATCAGAAAAAATAGAAAAAAATATTTTTTAAACTTATATCTCTATATTTTTATTTTTTAACAACTTCTGTAAAAAAAATAATTATTTTATCTTAAAACCAGGAGTTTCTGGTTTATAGTCACCAAAATTAATATTCCTTATTTGATATGAGTCATTAAAATCAAAACTTTCTTTTGTTATTTTAATCAAGCCTCAAAAAGAAAACATAATAAATAAAGCAATAATACTTCATAATAAATTACTTTTTGCACCTTCTTTGTCCGCTCCAGAAGACTTTGCTAACATTAATTTAAAAATAGAATAAAAGAAAAACAAGAGTGCTAAACCTGTCAATATATTAACAGTTAGGGTAAGATAAGTGTTATAAATATTTTTTGATAAATCAGCAAAAGATACAGCAAAAGATAATGTGGGTAAAATAAATATTGGAAATATTAAAAATTTTTTCATAATTTTATTTCAAAATTTCATTAGTTGTGCTATGAACAACATCTAAAAGTAAATTAGCACTTAAAAGCAAAACAGCTCCTACTAAAGCATACAAGAAAACACTTTTTGCTTTTTCTAATTTTTTTACATCCCCGAATGATGTTACAAACAAAAATCCAGCATAAATCAACACCAAAACTATTATAGGAACAGCTATATAAGTAACGCCTTCTATAACACTTTTTAAAAACTCAATAAGTGTCATGTTTTTGCCTATAGGGTTTTTCAATTTCTGCACCGCTAAAGCAACACCTGGCAAAGCTACGAGCAAAATAGAAAATGGCCTAAATTTCAATATCTTAAATAACATATTGAAATAATTATATCAATATTTTTTAAAATAACAATATAAAACCCCATATCTGAATATGGAGTTTATATTAAAACAATAAATCTTTTATCTTTTTACCCAAGTTGCTGCCTTACGTGCTTTCTTAAGACCAGGTTTCTTTCTTTCAACAGATCTTGGGTCTCTTTTTAGAAAACCTTTCGCTTTCAAAGAACCTCTTCTTTCTGA
>JALUMP010000130.1:21469-24656 GCA_027039745.1 Candidatus Parcubacteria bacterium | reverse complement strand
CTTCAATAAGAATCAAAATTGAAGACAATAATAAAACATCTTTTTCTGTTGAAAATTCATTAAGAAAGTCTAAATACATGCATTTCCTTTTTTTAATTATAATATAAAATTCCTTAAAACATCATTCAGTTAAATATAAATTAAAAGATATTATCTTATAAAATCTGGTAATTTATTAAACTCAGAATAATATATAACAATATTCATAGTTAAACCAATATGTGATTGAGGAATTTGTGCCCGTTGAGACATAGAAATATAATGTTTACCATAAGCCTCGATAGAAACACCTGATTTAGAAGCTAATTTTTTAATTTTAGAAACTTTTTCTAAAATAGTAGGAAGTTGAGTTATTTGTTTTAAAATTAATGGAGATATAGATATAGATGAATATTCTTTAAGATGTTTAGAACATAAAGAAGAACAACAAGATCTATTTGTATTTTTTTTATGTCCACAAAAAACACATTTATCACCGCCATCTTGCTTAAAACTCTTTTTAATACGCTCAAGTTCTGAATTTTCATATTCTTTAACGATATAATCTTCTTTAATAAATGGCTCTCCAATATTTAAAAAATAATTTTCATCAGCATTTGGCATTTCAAAATTCATTAAAAGTTGTGTTTTTTTCATGTATTAACCTTTTTTATTTATTATTATAATATTTTTTTTATTTTTTGTCAACTATTTATCTAAAAGAGGAAGGATATCCAAATACTTTATTTCGTACAATTTATTATCAGAAGAAGATAAAAACATTTTAAAACTGTCCTCTTCTTTTTTTATATCAATAATAGAAAATTTTTCATTTTCAATAAATACTTTATGGTTTAAATATTTATTTTTCAAGTCATAAAGTTCCAAATTTAATTCTTCATTCCTTTCATTTTCAGATATGTAATTTGTAATTGCTATTACAGTACCAGGATCTCCTGCCAAAAATTTATTTACCAACAAAGCATGATAAGCAACGCCTTTCCCCGCTGATAACGCTTTTATAGCAGACAATGCTTCTTCATCAAATTCTTTATCTATATTTTTTTCAATTTTTTCCATTGTAGAAGAAAAGGATATTTTATCTATATTTCTACCTTTTTTTATTACATCGAATTTGACTTGCATATCTGTCTTTTTGTTTATTTCATTGATTGCTCTTTTGATTACAGATTTATTAAGTTCTTTAAATTGCAAATATTTATTTTTACTAATTCCCATCAATTCTCTAAATTGAGGAATAGTAAGAGTAGGAAATGAAACATTTTTATAATCAAATAAAAGTTCATATAAGGTCACTGAATATTTATTTGTTAATTTTCGAGTAACTCCAATATTTATCAAACTATAAATTTCAGGAGAAACTAAACTATTTTCTATTTGATGAGGAAAAGAAAATAAAACACTATTGTTTTCACTTTCTTCTGCACCAGACAGCAATGAAAATGCATTCCATTTTCCTGTTTTATCTTTATTTAAAAAATTTGGTCTTACAACTATACCCATTAATCCCTCTAAATGAGAATGTAATTCTTTATTATTAGGAGAAGAAATATTACATAATTCTTTTAAGCTACAATATGGAATTTCAAAAACGCTTCTTTGTGGCTCAAAAGCCTTTTGGGCTCTCGCAAAATATAAGAGTCCAGAAAAAGCTTTTTTTTGAACTAAACTTAAATTATTTCCAGATATTTGAATAAGAGCAGAATGTTTTTTAATATGAAGATTTTTTTCTTTTAAAACCATTGTTCAATACCACCTTATCTGGAAAAATTATAACATCATTGTTCTTAAAATAATATTAAAATAATAAGTATTAGGTGGTATTTTTTTATAGGTGGTATTTTTTTATAGGTATAAATTTTTACCACCTATCCTATAAATTTTTACCACCTATCCTATAAATTTTTACCACCTATCCTATAAATTTTTACCACCTATGTATCTTGGATACCCCTATTTTACGAACTTCCAAACTCTCTAAAGTATTAAAGATATAAATATATTAAAAGAACTGAATAAAAATTGTCACTCTTGTAACCTTAATTATTTTTTTGCTGCAAGAAATTATCTATTATTTTTATTGCCTCAGATAGTTTTCTATTTGTTTCACTGGGTAGTGTTTTGTCCCCTTTTCTTTCTAAATATGTTTCTTTAATTTTGAGTATTTCAAAGGAACTCATTTCTGATATTGCTGCAAGAAAAAGATCTTTGTTATCTTTTTGCTTTTCAGATTCTAATCTTATATATTTATCTTCAATAGTATGAGTATTGTCAGAAATTTTTCCTTGTGCAGTTTCTCTGCCTACATTATATATTTTTTTAATCTTTCTTCTTTTTCTTTTTTCAACAAGTTCTGCAAATTCTTCGGCAGCACTTTTTTTATGAACTATTATTTTTTGTGATTCGCGCTCAAGCATATATTTTTCAGCAGCACTCATTGTACTAAAACGTTTTTTCTTTTTTTCAGTTAAAGCAAGATACCTGCTTGCAGCAGATTCATTTGTGTATTCATCAGAATCTTTGGATTCAAATTCATCATTCATCCAATTGTCATTATATTCTTTTGTTTTTATTGGGGAAACAATAGGTTTAGACAATTCTTTTTGAGTAAAAACTGTATTCTCATCTTGTGTATGGTCTTCAATAAGTTCATTTTTTTGTTTAGTCCAGTTATCTTCTCTGTTTTTCCCCTTTGAATCCTTTTTTGTTCTATCCTTATTTTTTTTTATGTCGTATGTGTTGATTTCTTCATATTCCCCATTTTCTTCATATACTTTCTCACCATATTTAGAAAAGCCATTACCATTGTACCCTACCCTAGATAGTATGTATTGTTGATTTACTAATCCTTCATTTGCCATTAAAAAATAGTTTATTTTAGCTCTATTAATAGGATCAAGTCTCCTTCCTATTATATTGTCAATAGGAGTTCCTTCATCATCCAATATAGCATTATCAAGAGTATTAACCTCTAATCCAAGAGAGTCACTTCTTGCTAAATCATTTCTTAAATGTGTTTTTATAGCAGCATTTATTCCTGAATATTTTTCAGTTAAATTCCCATCATCATCGATGTCTCTTTCACCTAATCCATCTATTTGTCCCATTTCTAAATTTTTATCTAAAAGATTTATTTTTTTATTTTTTTTGTCATTTGAACTCTCTGGTTCATTAAATATACTTGAAC
>JALUMP010000130.1:19620-21369 GCA_027039745.1 Candidatus Parcubacteria bacterium | reverse complement strand
TCCTTGGTTCGTTAAGCATTCCTGAATCATTTGAACTCTCTGGTTCATTAAATATACTTGAACTCCTTGGTTCGTTAAGCATTCCTGAATCATTTGAACTCTCTGGTTCATTAAATATACTTGAACTCCTTGGTTCGTTAAGCATTCCTGAATCATTTGAACTCTCTGGTTCATTAAATATACTTGAACTATTTGGTTCACTAAGCATTCCTGAACCATTTGAACCCTCTGGTTCATTAAATATACTTGAACTATTTGGTTCACTAAGCATTCCTGAACCATTTGAACTCTCTGGTTCATTAAATATACTTGAACTATTTGTATTATTAAATATATTTGAATTGTCAAGGTTCTCTGTTGTCTCACCAAACATATTTGAAGTGGTGGAATATGGGTTATTTGAATTATTCATAAAATACTCCTTTTTCTCTATTGAAAATATTTTTCTATTATACATCAAAAAAAAATTTTTTTATGTTATACTTTCAATATTAGAAGTTAAAAATGACTTTTAAAATAAAATTTAAGTATAAAAAGGAAAAAAATGGATGATAATAAACAAGAAAAAAATTTAAATAGATTTTTTTTAATTGAATTAAAAAGAAAACTTTCTACAGAAGAATATAAGAAAGTGTTAAGTGCAGCGGAGAAAGCTCAGAAAGAAATTCAAGAATCATTTCCAGAAGACATAAAACAAACAATTTTCTTTAAAACTGTTGTTTTGGATAAAAGAGCTATTAATTCTCAATCTTCGAGATTAATAAATGCTGCAAACAGTTTGTCTACTGTTTATGATTCTACTTTGTCTTTAAAATTAATTGAGGCGAATAAAGAATTAGCTGTCGAATTGGCTGAAGATAAACAAAAGATTAAAGAAGCAGTTAGTAAAATCGGTTCTATTTTATCAAGAAGATTCAAACTTCGTTCTGATTTTTACAAAAAAAAGAACAAATAGGATTTTGCTTTGATTGATTTAGTAAATGAAACCTTAACTTTTGGCATAATTACATTAAATACTTTTAATCCAGTTCAAGCTAACAACTTGAATTCTGTAATCTTGAATTTTAAAGCACCAGTGTATGTAATAACGAAAGAAAAAAAAGAGATTTTAAAATACAAAAAAAAGGCTTTTATCTCTATTTCAAAAAAAGATTTAATTTCTGGTGGCTATAAAAATTAACTGTTGGCATTTGAAAAAAGTAAGGCCAATAAAATAAATCAAAACTCAGGAGGTTTTAATATGGGAAAAGCTTTAGATTTTCTTAAAAGTGGAAAAATAAATAGAGGTACTCGTTCAAAAGTGGGTATCGTTTTAGGTGCAACTCTTGTTGTTGCTCAATCAGCATCAGCAGCGACATCAATCGATGGTGGTTCTTTCGATAATTTTTATGATGCAATGGTTAGTTGGGTTCAAGGCTCACTTGGTTATGTTATTGCATTACTTGGTATGTTAGGAACAATTATTGTTTATGCATTTACACACAAAGGTGCTGTTTTGTTTATGGGTATGCTTCTTTCATTCTTCGTAGGTGGAGTTGTTGGTATATCAAAAACGATGTTTACAATTGGTACAGGTACTTTTGCTACTACTTAATTTATATATATAGAATGTTTTTTAAAAGACATTCTATATATTACATTTTTATTTTATATATTGTTATTTGACAATATATAAAATAAAAAATACAAAATAAAGGTAAAAAATTGTCAATTTCTTATATGCTTTTAATAATTGGTTCAATAATAGTT
>JALUMP010000130.1:0-19610 GCA_027039745.1 Candidatus Parcubacteria bacterium | reverse complement strand
TTTATTTTTTTTATTTATTGTTCCTAAATTTAACTTTCAATCAAGAAAAATAAACAAAAGAAAAATAAATAAAGAGGTTATTGCAGATTGTGTTGAGCCAAATGGAAATAAAATAAATATTTGTATTGATGGAGAAATAACAAAAGATGATTTAGAATTAAGAAATTCTTTGTTTGAAAAACATTTAAAACATTATTCAAATGAAGGTCAACCAGAATTTGATGGTAAAATTCCAATTCCTTTTGAATCTTTAATTTTTTTAACAAAAGACTATTCTCCTATTGTTAATGAAAATGGAGAAATAATAATAAGGCTAAATAGTTCAAAGGAAAGCTTAGTTATATCAGAAAAGAATGATGAAAATGAAGAAAAAGATATTTTTGATGAATTAAGAACTAATCATTTAGATACAGAAGAAGAGATAGTTGAAAATAAAAGTATATCAGAAAAATTAAATAAAAATAATAATATAGAGAATGAAAATGCAAAATTCGAAAAAGAAGATAAAAAACCAAGAGAAAAAGAAGATAATGAGAGTAAAATAGCAATAGATAAGCAGATTGAAAATGATGGCTTTTTAACTTCAAAAGATGAAAGTAAAGAATCTGATGAAGATACTATGAAAAATATGAATAAATATTATTTAGATATATTAAATGATGAAAATGAAGCAGATGAAAACTTCTTAGATGATATGGAAGAGGAAGTTAATTTTGATGATATAGAAGAAGACGATGATGATTTAAATGATGATTTTGATGATATAGAAGAAGACGATGATGATTTAAATATATCTATAAAAAAAGAAAATAAAGAATTTGAATTGTCAGGACGAGATGAAGCAGAAGCATTCTTTGCCTCATTTTTTCATTTAGAATCACTACCTCTATGCGATCAATCAACTATAGTTGGTTCTACTGTTGATTTAGATGAAGTTATTGATATGTTTAATGATAATGAAGAAAAAGTGCAAGATGTATTTATTAAGAATTTATTTGCAATAGATGGAATAGGTACAACAACTCCTGATAAAATATTTTTAATTTCAAAATATTCTATTATAAAAGCAATTTCTATTAGTGTTACACAATTAGATGGTGTCAAAATAGCAATTGAAAATCATTTAAAATCAAAAAAAGGAATGAGAGATTTGTTGAATATATTGAAATTTATAACAGCAAATCCTGAATTTATGATTTCTGATCAATATAAGCCATTTGAATTTGTTTCTATTGAAAAAAATGAAAACAAATATTGTAAAGATAATGTAATAAAACTCTCACATTATTTTATAGAAGAAATTTTTCCTAAAGAAAGTGGTATAATTCTAAAATATCCACCAAATATAATAAAAATATCGAATAAAGAAGCAACTGCTTTTTGTGAACATTAAATAATAAAAATATAAAAAAAGGAAATATGATGATAAATAAAAAAATAACTCAAATAAATTTAAAACATTTGATTTTTTCAGCAGCACCAAGTTATTCAGAAGAGAATAGATTAGAAGGAATTACTTTTAAATTCTTCGAAAAAAACAATGATGAAGTTTACACAAAATCATATAGAAATGATTTTGAAGTAGCACACTCATTTCATAATATAAAACTTATACTTGATACTAGACAATTAATAACCTTTGTCTCTACCTTAGTAGAGGGTGTGTCTACATATTTATATAATATTAGATATCAATTAGCAGGAGAAGAACATCTTGAAACAAATCTTCGTTTAAAAGAAGACAAAAGAGGCAATAATAACTACAAATTAAGAATAACAAATAATAGAAAAAAAGTCAGAAAATTTGATAAAGATGATAAAGAACACGCTTTAACTAGATATAAAGTTATGATTGCCATAAATGTTATTGTTGATGAAAAAGAGATTGAGCTTGTGGAATTAAGATTTACAAAAAGAGATGTTTTATTAATGCTTAATATTATTAAAAGCATGATGTCTATAGATAGTAGAATTTTTAATTTTATATATTCTAATTCTCAAACAATAGATAGTGATTCAGAAGTTTTATCTGATCCTGAATTGATTTCGATAAGTAAAATAGATAATTCTATTGTATTTGGTGATACATTTTTACATGGTCAGGAAATATTAAATTTAAATTATTTAGTTGATATGCTAATTTTTGGTTTTGGAATAGAAAATGACTTGGATACAATAGTTAGTAATTATAGACAGATTTCTACATTTAAATATAATGATTTTATTTTAGGATTGAATATTAAAAAAATGAAGAAGAATGAAGATTCTTTTGTTTTTGATGAAAATAAATCAATTGATATTATGTTTAACAATAGATTACTTGCTGGATTATTTTTATTCTTAACCACATCTCAATTAAAACATTCTTCTCTTGCCAATGAAGTAGATAAGGAAAAATTTGGAAAACAAGTTTTTTATCATATAAATTTATTGGAAAGTGATATAGCAGTTGGTTTCAATAGTGTTCCTAAATTGAAAACTGTTAAAAAAACAGGAAAAGAATATATGAATTTCTTTTCTATTTCAGTGTCAACAAAAGAAAGAATGTTTGAAGAGGGGAAAGCTGGATATATAAAGCATTTTCTTCCAGGAACAGATGAACCAACATATGTTAATTCTATTGATGAATTATCATTAGGTTTGCATGGTAAATGGATTTATTTTTTAGAAACAATAACAAAAGCAAATAATAAAGAATTTGATGAAGATGAAACGACAATAAGAAAACGTTTACATATTATAAAAGCAGAAGCGGGTGGGCAAAAAAAATACACAATTGGATTATATTCCGATACAGAAAACAAAGCACCATTAGTTCTCTCTATTGAAAAATATGATAAAGAAGGTGAAAATATTTTAGGAAAATATAGACAACCAATGTTTTCTAAATATATTAAAGAATTTTTAATGATTTCGATGCAGTCAGCTTATGAACTTCCAAATTTCTCATATAAAGAACAGAAAGAATTAAGTGAGATTGTTGGATTAGAATATACAAATTTAAAAATGGTAAAAGAAGGAAATTTATCTTTTCCATCAATTAAAAATATTCCAGAAGGAACACAAGTTAAAATTGGTATAGAAAAATTACGAAACAGAATAGTTAAAATAGGTGATTTTTCAAAAGAAGAAAAGACAACAGTTCTTGATTATAATGATATTATTTCTTTAAATATTTCAGCTGCAAATAGAATTATGCATGGTAAATGGATTCCTTTTGTTGGAGAACAGATAGCATTATCTCAAGAAGGATATTTTACTGATTTATTTTCTGAAATCAATTTAGAAGAAAAAGGATTAGGTGCTTTTCATGCTTGGCAATATTTTTTCGGTACATCAATTAAGAACAATTAATATAAAGGGTATTGCATGATATTTTCAAGAAAAAAGAGTATTGAAAAATCTAAATTAAAAAATAAAAATTTTAAAAGAGATTTGAATAAAGGGCTTTTAGTTGGATTTGGAAAAAGTCTCACCGATCCAACTTCATTAATTGAACCTGTATATGTTCCTTGGAAGAATTTAAATGGACATTTAGTTGTTTTTGGAACAACAAGAGTAGGAAAGACAAGACTTATGATGTCTTTTGTTGAACAAATGATTGAAGTTGGAATGGATTTAATTATTGTTGATCCTAAAGGATCAGAAGGTCAAGAAATTATAGCTTGGATATTGGAATATGTTGAAACTCATAACAAATTAGATAGTTTTAAATATGTATCTCCTTTATATCCAGAATTTTCACTTTTATTTAATCCCTTGTATTATATGTCTAATGAAGAAATTACAAGTTTAATTAGAAATATCATTCAAGCAGATGAGGATTTTTATAAAAATATGGGAGCGGATACAGTTTTTGCTATTTGTTTAGCTTTAGATTATATAGAAAAAACATCGAATCCAGAAAGAATAAAAGCAGCAATATTTGAAGAATATGAGAGATATGAGAAACCTGGTGAGATTACAGATGAAATTTTAAACATAATGAATCCTGATTTAGCAACAAGAGTTTCAAATCCGATTTCTCCTGTCCAAATAGACAGAGCAATCCCCCCATTAAGAACATTAGTTACTTTTTCAGATTTAGCAGCGTATTCTTCAAAGCATGGTATGGAAGTTTTAAAGAGTTATATTGAATCAATAAATGAAGAATTAATAGAAGTTGAGCATACTCAAGGTTTGGTGGCTTTAAGAATGCAAGCATTGGCAAATTTAGATAAGATGATAAAAAAACCAGATGATTATTTTATAAAAGTAGGAAGTTCTTATGAAACATTAATTTCTCAATTGTCAAGTGGAGATATTGGCAAGATTTTATCCACAGCAAAAATAAATCCGATTATAGACAAAATGTATGATCCAACAAAAAGTTTGATTTTAATAGTTCAGCCTTTTCCTTTAATATTTGAAGGAGCATCAGATGCTTTGGTTAAAATATTTTTTGCAATGTTAACATCTCTTTATGGTAGAATAGGGGGAACAGGAAGGATGCTACCACGACAAGTTGGCTTATGTGTTGACGAAGGAGGTTCTGTTCTTTATCCAGGAGTAGAAAAATTGTTTAATAAAGCAGGTGGATTAGGATTAAGAATAATGATTTTTACTCAAGCCTTTTCTGACTTTGATGCAGTTGTAGGTGAAGATATATCCAGAATTATTTCAGATAATACTAATATTAAGATATATCTAAGGATGAATGATGAAACTTCAAGAGAAAGAGTTTCCAAATCTTTTGGTTTTAAAAAACAAATTAGTGATAGTTCAGGTGGAACAAAAAGAGATATTCGTTCTACAGCACAAAGAGGGGAAGAAAACTTATTAAATGATTCTCATGTAGCTGAATTGCCTGAACAGCATTTTTTGTTTCAACGTGGACCACAAAAAATATTAGTAAAAGGACCTTTCGTTCCAGATGCAAAATATTTTATAAAAATGCCAAAACTTGAATCTGAAAAAATGATGGAAAATTTTGCAGAGGAAATAAGAAAAAGAAGAATGACTGAATTTGAAGAAAAAGAAAAAAAAGATACAAAAGAAAGTGATTTTTTAGAAAAATTAAAATAATTGTCTTTTTTGTCTCTTAAAATGTTATAATATAAAAAAGAAAGGAAAATATATGAAAAATATATTAATAATTTTATTTGCATTGGCTAGTTTTACATTTTCATTAGCAGCAGATGAGTTAACTAATCAAGATATGTCTTATTCTATATCTTATCCAGATTATGATAAATTTGTGTCTTTTGTAAAAGATGCAAATTTAAGTGAAAGTGATTTATCGGATATGTATCAAAATTGTGATTTTGATCCAAAAGCAGCATTAGTTTGTGCCATGGCTTATGATTACGGTTATCATAAAGTAAATAAAAAAATAGAAAAATGGTATTTATTTGCTGCTGATTCAGATGTCAGATATGAAGGAAAATCAGGAAAATATGAATATGCAGATTACATGTCAAGAATAGGAAAATCTGGAAAAGTTGATAAGTTTTTTAAACCAGGTGAATGTTTTACTAGAAGAAATAAAGGGGTTTGTTTTTATTATTTAGGAATGGCAAGATATAATAAAAATCACAATGACTGCAGATATCTTCATCAAGCTGCACGATATGGAGTTAAACAAAATTTAATTAAAAGGATTTGTGACAAATGATTGATTATTATGTACTTGTTTTTACATTTTTTATTTCTCTTGTAGGTTTTTTTGGTTTAAATACAAGAAGTGGTTGTTTTTTTGAAGATTCAATCAAAAGAGCAAATAGAAAAAAAGTGAATTTTTCAATAAAAGATACATTGTCTTCTTTTACAAAAAAAATAGAAGAAAATTCAACATCAGAATTTGGGGGAAAAGAAGTTTTATTAAATAAAATAGAAAAATTGGATGTAGACTTTTTTAATATATTAATTGCTTTTTCTCCAGCTATTGTATCTGGATATGTTGCTTATATATCTAAAAACATAAATCTTGTTATACTATCTGCATTTTTATTATTTATGGCCTTTGATCTATATAGAGTAATGGATGGATATTATAAGAATATAGAAAAGGGAAGAACATCAGATGAAAGTTTGGAAAAAGTTTTAGGTTATGATAAGTTTAAATTCATTTCATTGAAAAAAATAGACATGTTTAATGAAGTTTGGATTCCTATTTTTTTATTTCTTTTAATATTTGTTTCTTTGTTGAAAAAAAATGATATAATAGCAATATTTAATTAAGGATAGAAAATGGTTAATAAAGCAAGAGAAGTCCCCTTCCCTAAATTTGTAGATAGACCAAAAATGATAGGTATATTTGAAATGGATGAAGCTATGGTAGGATTAATACCAATGGTTAGTGTTGTGTTGATAGGATTTGTAAAAAATTATGAAAGTTCCATTGTTCTTATTTTAGGTTTAGTCCTTTGGGTCTTGACTGGTTTCTTAGTGCATAAATTCAAAAAAAACAATCCAAATGGATTTATGTATCATTATATATATAGAGTTGGTTTATATCATCCTATATTATCTAATCCAAAGTTGGCTATACTTAGAAAAGATATAAGAAAAGGTGCAAAAATAATTCCTACTGGAATTGTTAAAATATTTATAAATTAAAGGATAAAAAATGAAAGATAGAACGACCCCAAAAGGTTTATATTTTGATGAACTTATGAACAGAAAAAGAGAATTAAAAATAAGTATTTATGTTAATATTGTTCAAGCTGCTATGTTGCTTGTTTCAATTTTATTAATTGCTATGTCTTCACAAACAAAAGTTTTAGAAGTGACTATCCCCCCTGGCGATTATTCTGGTCAAACATTTAAAGTCGGTTTAAATGATGCATCAAACCAAACTTATGAAATGTGGGCAGAAGCCCTTGCTGTGAGAGGGGGAAGTTATTCTACTGAAAATATAGATGATAAAGTAAAATGGTTAATGCAATTTGCAGTTCCTGATCGATTTTTTCTATTAAAAACAGATTTTGATAAATTAGAAGAAAATGTGAAGAGTAATTTTATAACTTCTAAATTTACATTTAAATTAGCGAAAGTCATTAGAAAGAAAGGCTATGTAACAGTTAAAACTTTTGGGACAATGAACAGATGGGTTGGAACAGATCAAATAATGGAAGATATTCCATATGTGTATGAAATAGATATGGTTGTAAAAGATGGAAATATTATGTTTGGGCGTTTTGCAGGGTATATAGATGTAGATCCATATGCTACAGGTAGTAAACAAGGTAAAGTACATAAAGATACGAGTAAATTCATAAATTTTAAATAAAAAAGATTGAAATTTGTGAAGTAATTGAATCAAATTCAATAAAGATCTAAAAACTAAATTAAAAAAGGATAAAAAATGAAAAAAGGCTTAATACTAATAATAACAATGTTTTTAGTAACATCGCTATTTGCTGAAAAATTAAAGATTACAAAAGATGAGGCTTTGAATGTTAAAATATCAAATTCTCAACCTACTGTTGTGCAATTCAATTTTTTTATAAAAAAAATTAAAAAGATTTTTTTAAAAAAGAATATAGCACAAGTTACATTGTTGGATAAAGGGATTGTAATAATTCCTACTCAAAAAGATTCTTCTGGTATTATTATTTTAACAAATGAGCAAGGAACTTCTTATACTCTTAACTTTAAAACAGATGCGAATGGAACGGCAGGAATAAATGTTGATGATTTAACTTATTCAAAAGAAAAACCTTCTAAGCTTAAGTTGGAAACACAATTTGTAGATAGAGATGTGTCAAATATTATTACTAGATTAGATAATATGAATCCAAAAAAAATGAGACTTCCTGGTTTTAAGCTAGAAAAAGATAGTTATTCTGTGAATAGTTCAGATGGTACATATAAAATGACGAAAATGTACAGATGGATTGGTTCTAAGTACATTGTTGATTCTTGGGTTATTACAAATAAAACAAAGGCACCTCTGGTTTTTGAAAATAGAGATTTTGCAAAAAAAGGAATTATAGCTGCTAGTGTTCAACCAAAAGTTATTTATCCTAATGGTGTATCCTCTTTGTATCTAATAATAGATAAAGCCACAGTCAATAGTCTAAAAGGAAATTAAGATGTTGAAAAAAACAATAAAATCAGAAACAATAAATACACAACATAAAAAAACAAAAAACTTTTTAATAGTTCTTCTCGGAATAGGTATTTTTTTTATTCTTTTTGGTTCTTTTTTCTCTGTTTATTCAAAAAATAAGGCAGCATTTCAGAAATCAGTAAAAGAAAAAAAAGAAAATCCTGAGCAAATAGCAGTAGTCAACAAACAAGAAATAAAAGAGTCTTGGGCTTCATCTGTTGAAAGGAGACTTAAAGCAAATCAGCTTGTTTTGAAGCAAGGAATAAATGCTACAGAAAAATCTTTTAAAGAAGATGCTCAACGAAGGGAAGCTCGAACAAATAAAAAATTGGAACAAATTAAAAATTTAATTCAAGTGTCTCAATCTACAATAGAAAATCGTATTAAAAAAATTGATGCAAAGATTAACGATGTGGAAAGAAGAGATAAAGATAGATTTTCAAAAGCAAAGTTAGAGCTAAAAGAGTTAAAAAGACAAAGTTTTACAAAGCAAAATAGAATAATGAGTAGTGATAGTAGTAAACCGTTTTTACCTCCATTAGTAACAAATGAAGGATCAGAAAAAGGACAAAAATCAGAAAGTTCTGACAGTAGTAATAGTAATGACAGTGGGAAAATATTACTTCCGAAAATTATAAATGAAACTAACATTTTGCCACAAAAAGATAAAGTCTTAAAAACCAAGGTAAAAAGTGATAAATTATCGTTTTTTGTAGATGATGAAATAAACACAGATATAGAAAAACAATATCCACTTAAAACAAAAGATAAAGAACCAGAAATAAAACCAACAAAAAAATATGAGTTAGGCTTGGGTTTCTTTGATGCAATAAATTTAACAGGTGCTTATGCACCTCTTTTTGGAGAATCTGCGAGTCAAGCATCAATTCCTGTGTTGTTGGAAGTAAATGGAGATATGATAGTGGCAAATGGATTTACAGAATCTGTAGATAAATGCTTTGTATTAGGAGGAGCCATTGGAAATCCATCTAGTAACACGGTTGATATAAGATTAAGCACTATAGAATGTATTTTGGCTGATGGCAAACATAAAATACGAGGGGCTATAAAAGGATGGGTTATTGGAAGATCAGGAAAACCTGGCTTACAAGGAGAACTGATACATAAAAGTGGACAGTATATTTCAAGATTTATTTTGGCGGGATTATTGCAATCATTGTCTAGTGCTTTCGTAAGTGCCGCAACTCCATCTAACACAACTGGTAGTGCTACAAATGTAATAACAGGCGGGGCAGTACAAGGTGCGGCAACAGGAACTGGAAACGCATTTAATAAACTTGCTGATTTTTATATAAAATTAGCAGAAAAAACATTACCAATGATAGAAGCAAAAGCAGGAGTACATTGTTCTGTGCTTATTGAAGGTGGTACTTTATATAGTGTTAAAAAATTCAACTCTATTAATATAAATGATCTAATAATAGAGTATAATAAACAAACAAAAGGACAATGATTATGAAAAAAACAAAAGCTATTTATATATTATCAATATTTTTACTTTCGGCATTTAGTTTTGCAGGATGTTCAACAAGAAATATTCTAACACCAGGTAAAGATAAATCAGACTGTGAACTTGCATCAGGTACTGCTGGTGTTTGTGGTTCTCCTCGAAGTATATACAAAGCAGAAGATAAAATAGATGGGCTAGGAAAAGGTACTGATCAATCATATTTTATTCATAAAGATGGAACTATACAAGAAATAAAAAATGGAGAACTAGGAAATATAGTTAAAGTAAAAACATTAGCCAATGGCGAGAAAGTGGCAGTAAAAGAAGATGGGGACGGGGGAACATCAGATGTTCCTTTATCTTCATTGAAATTTACGAACTTGGAACCAAGAAACTCATTTCTATTTGGAGCAGGGCACAATTCTACAATGATAAGAAACCAAGAGGTGATTAGAGAAGCTTGGATTAATACATATGAGGATCCAAATGGAAACTTAGCCGTAGAACATAACATTATGATAGTGACTAAAAAACCATCTTGGGCAGTAGGTGAGAAAACACCAAGAAATATAAGAAAAGTTAAAATGATACCATCTTATATTTCTAAAGGTATTGTTCTCGAATCCCATAATAAAGGAGATATTAAAGATGACATTAAATTAAAGACATACTTAGATAATGTTTCAGAAACACCTATCGCAGACAAAAAATTAAAAAAATATTTAAAAGGATTATAAAATGAAAAAAATAGTATTAGCAACTTCCGCAATATTAGTATTAGCAACTCAAAGCTTTGGAGCAAACACGGCAATGCTATCTAAAGTTATGGCAAAAATGACAGGTGACATCTTAGCATTAAAAGCTTCTAATGTTTATTTAAAAGAAAAAGTTTCAGTATTGAAAAATGATGAGGGTAAGCTTGCAATTGGATTAAAAGGTACAGAAATATTAAAAGGGAAATTGGCGAAAGCAGAGAAAGAGATTGTTTTTTTGAAAAATCAGATTTCATTGTTATCAAACAAAAAAAATGTTGATATGAGATTCAAAGTTATTCAAGAACAAATGTCATTAGTGAATGCTAACATTAAAAATGTGAAAGAACAGCAAGATTCTAAAAAAATTACTGACTTAACAAAAAGATTGAATATTCTTGAAAAAACACTGAAAACTAAAAATACACTTAATAAGAAAAATGATGAAATTGATCCAGAAGTGGAAAAAAGAATTTTAAACTACATTAATTCTAAATAAAAAGGATTTGAAAATGAAAAAAAAATTATTATTAATAGCATTGTTTTGTTTAGGAGTGTCTTCTTTACAAGCATCCCAAACTATAACAACAGAAAAAGATTTAAAGGAAGCAATTTCAAAACTGATTTTAGATAAAGCATCTGTTGAAAGTTTAAAGAATGTATCAAATAAAGTAGATGAAAATTCGATGAAAATTCAGAAAATTCAAAACAAATTGTTAATTATGAAAAACAAAAAAATAGAAAAAATTGTTGTTCAGAAAAAAACAAAACCTACATTTATAAACGGAAAAGTTTTTCATTGTTGGGTATTACACTTAAGAAAAGGACCTTCTATTGACACCAAAATTAGAGGTTACTTAAATAAAGGTGAAACAGTCAAAGTGTTAAGTATGGAAAAGCATGGTTGGTTTTCAGTGATGTCTGATAAAGGTTCAGGTTGGGTATCAGGGAGATATATAACTGAAGATAAATAAAAGATGTTAGATATTATTCCATTGCCATTACATGAAATAATATCATATCTTTTATGAAACAAGATTTCACATTATGAATAATAAATCATTTTAATAAAAAGATTTATTTCAATAATTATCATATTTTTTAATAAATAATATGATTTATTAGAACTAAAAACATGGTATACTTGTAGAATAGTATTTATTAATTAAATAAAAAAATAAAAAAATTAAAAGTTGAAAAATAAAAAAGGTAAAAAATGATAACAAAAGAAGAAATGGCTTTAATCTTAGAGAGAGAAGGTCTTAATCAATTCATTCATGCTAGAAGTTATGATGTGGATAGAGGGGTTTATGAAACTGCAAATGGTTATTATGCTATGTTGTTTAGAATATATCCTTCACCTTATTTAGGAAAAGAAACAGAATCTAAATTATCTGCATTTTTAAGTCTTAATTTACCAAAGGATTCAGTGATTCAATTTATAACATATGCTTCAAGGAATATCTCTTCAAAAATGAAAGAGTATGAGAAGTTACACATGGATCAAAAAAATATTTTCAAAAAAGCAAATGTGGATAACCCCGAGTTTTTAAAAATAATGGCAAGTAGTAATTCAGCATGGTTGAAGAAATTTTCAAACAAAACCCTTTTTTACAAAGATGGATTAGACTTTTACTTAAGAGATTTTTACAATATAGTATCAATTATGATACCAAGAGTTGATGAAAAAGGTTTCGATTATTCAGACGGTGAACTTGATTCTATTTTTGCTCAAGCAAAGGCAGGTATATCTGATTTTCAACCAACTATTTTCAATCAAAAAGACTATGTAAAGCTAATGAGAGAAATATTAAATCCATCTTTTCCTATGTGGGATCCGCCAATGGACACAATAACGGAAATTAGTTCTCAAATTTCAGATATTAATTCAGCAATTGAATTATCGAATAGAGGTAAAATTGTTTTTGGAAAATTAACGAGAGATGATGGAACTAGGATAGAACTAAAGACACAGGTTGAAGTTCCTAAAACTTTTACTACAAAAGTAAAAAATTGGGCTAATAAATTTTTCGGTGCAAAAATGAAAGAGTCAGATGAAACGGTAATAAATCCAGAATGGTACAGCAGTGTATTAACAACAAAAATGTTTCCAGAAACAATGTCTATATGGGGAATGTCTGATTTAATGATGGATTACTATAAATCAAGACCTCAAACCTTAATACCTATCCCCTTTTTAGCATCATTAACAATTAGTATAGGAGATAGAGACAAACTTGTCGAAAAGCTAGAAGAAGATGCAAAATGGAACACATTTCAGTTATCAAATGCTGCTGGTGCTGCAAAATTTATGCCTGAGTTAAAAGAAAGAGCAATAGAAGCAAAAAATATTATTGCATTAAGCACCACTGAAGGAGAAATTCCATTTAAGGCAATGTGGAGTTTATGCTTATTTTCAAAAGATGAAAAACAACTAGATAGGTATGTAGGAAATGTAAAAAAAGAATTTTTAAAGAAGAATTGGATTCTCCAAGAAGAAGAACTGATTCAATTACCAGTTTTGTTATATTCTCTTCCTCTTCAATATGATCAAGAGTTTGAAAAATGGTCTCAGAGATTTAATACATTGTTTAGATCAAATAATACTTCTATTACTCCGTTAATGACAGATGCTCGTGGTTTTGGACAGAATGTTGTACAATTAGTAGGAAGAAATGGACAGCTTCAAGGGTTGGATATTTTTAATAAAGCAGCAACAAATAAAAACTTTGTTACTATTGCACCAACAGGTTCAGGAAAATCATATTTTATGGCATATTTTTTCTTAAATTATTTAATGGTAGGAACAAAAATTAGAATTTTCGATTCAGGAGAATCTTATTTGTCTTTATGCGAATTAGTTGGAGGAAGGTATATAAGATTTGACGAAAAATCTAATGCTTGTTTTAATTTTTTCACTGATATATCGACAGATGACAATGGTGATATAACAGAAGAATCTATTGAGTCTATAATTCCTATTATTGGTATGATGGCGAAACAAGATTTAAATAAAATATCAAACCTGTCATCAACTGCACAAGATGACTTGGATAGAGCAGTTATTTCTTCATATGTTTCGGATGCTATAAAAAAAGCTTTTGAAATGGAAGGGTATGAAGCGGGAATGAAAGAAGTGTTGATAGCTTTGAATTTGGAATATGAAAGACAAAAAAGAGGTTTGGATGGTAGTAGAGAAAACTTTGATGTTGATAAAAAATTAAGAGATGTAATTATAGCACTGAAACCATATGGTGTAGAGGGAGGAGAATACTTCTCCTATTTAAATGGAAGAAAAAATATAAATTTTTCAGATAATGATTTTGTTGTATTAGAAATGAAAGAATTAGAAACAAAAGGTAATTTTAGAAATGTTGCTTTGATGACCCTGGCTTTTTCCATTGAAAATGAATTTTATTTTGATGATTTAAGAAAGAAAAAAATACTTGCAATTGACGAAGCTTGGTCTTTAATGGAACATCCTATTGTAGCTACTTTTATTGAAGGTCTGTATAGGAAAGCTAGAAAGTTTGCTGGTTCAATTGGGACTATCACTCAATCATTAGAAGATTATTTTAAGAATTCATCAACTGAAATTATGTTTAGAAATGCTTATTGGAAATTTTTCCTTGCACCAGATCCAGATGAATTAGAGAAACAGAGAAGTGATAAAAAAATAAATTTAGATGATTTTACTTTTAATATAATGTCATCAGTAAAAACGAAGCCTGGGGTATTTTCAGAGGTTATGATTAAAGCAGGTTCAAATTCTACTGCTGTTGGTATGTTAATTTCAAGTAGAACTTTGCACTGGGCTTTCACAACGAATGGTGAAGAAAGAGGTTATATTAAAGATGTTAATGAATATTATAATTTGGATAATGAAACAGTAGCAGCTTCTGTTATAGGATATGCAGAAGATAATGATGTTTCTATTGATGAAGCATTGTCTATTTTGAAAAAAATGGGTAAAAAAAGTAAAGAAGAGGTGGATAAAGACAAAGAAAATAAAGAAGATGAGTTATTGGATTTATTAGGATAGAAAATGAAACCAGAAGAAAAAGTTGCAATACAGATACGAAAAGATCTCGAATCAAACAATTTAGGAAAAATATCAGATATATTATCTAATCAAGAATTATATGAGGTAGCTTCAATTGCATCAATTTCTATTGGTTTTTCCAGTCCATTAGTTAAAAAAGTTCTTTTTTCATATATATTTTTCAATCAAGATAAATATGTTGGAAGAAAAATGCAAGTTTTTTTTCAGGACATTGTTTCTTTTAAAGAAAATGTTAGTCAGAACAACAAAAGGATGATCTCTTTTTTCTTAAAACAAGGGATCATGTCTTCTTCAACAAAAGCCAGAGAAGAGTTTTTAAAAACATATGGGTACAAAAGCAGAACAAGATATATCAAAAAAAATTCAAATATTGATAAAATAAAATTTATATCTTTTTATCAACATTTTATAAAAAAAATTGTTTCTGGGATCAGAAGCCCAAAGTTAAAAAGATTTCCACATATTGAACTTCAAAATTCTTTTCGTACAAATAGAGAAAGAAAAGATGTTGAACAAAATGACAGAAATTAAAAATTAAAAGTTAAAAGTGAGTGTAAAATGAAAAAAGAAAGAATGAGAACAATAATGCAATTAGTTAACTCATACTATATTGCTGAAACAATATATGAAATGAGGGGAGAAAGAAAAATAGTGTCAGATACTGATTATATTTTTAATGAAAAATGGAAATTAAATGTAAAAGATAAAAGAATTTTAGATTTATATGACAGAATAATAAAAATTGCAAGGAAAAATCCTAAGATAATAGCTATTGTTAAAGTTGGATTTGAAGATATTGAAAATTTAAATTTTAAAGATAGTCCTTCTGTTTCTTCAAATCAAAAAGACAATAAAAATATTAGAAATATCGCAACAATGAATCAACTGGAGTTATTGAAAAAAATAAATTTAAAAGATCACACATTAAATGTTGTTGAACAGATCGTTAAGAAAACAGAAAAAAATGAGATATATGGAATTGGACAAATCATTATTGCCTGTTTGTTTCATGATTTTGGAAAATCAAAAGAGGTAAGAAAAATAGTTACACCAGATGCTGTTTCGGAAAATTCATCAAATTATAAACCACATGCAGAAGTTTCTGGAATGTATGTTAAAGATATTATTATAGAAAAAGCGCAGCAAGAATTGTTAGCTAATAATGAAAATTCAAGTATAACAGAAACGATTAATAGTATCGCAGATTTAGTTTCAAATCATCATAATTCTTCTGGTAGATGGAAACAAAAAGTAGAATTAATTAATGAAGCTGATTCTTTGGCAAGGAAAAAAGAGATAGAAGAAATAGTTTAATTGTTTATTCTCTAAAATACCATTAAATATATTCATGAAAAGATTTTAATTATACTTTTAAATTTTATGGTAACTACCATTAATAGAAGTAATTTCTTCTAATGGTAGTTGTTTTTTTAATCCTTTGAGTCCAGCTTTTTTAACATAAAAGGATATCTTTTTTTGTTCTTTGCAATTAGTGTCATTTTAATTGGTTGATAGCTATCATTAATTTCTCCATCTTTTATTATTTCTTGAAGATCGACATCTGTGAATACAGATTTAAATCTATTAATAGATTCTTCACTTCCCTTGCTGAAACCATTTTTTTGAAAATCTTTAAGATCATTTAAAAAATTATTAAGAAAAATGATTCCTTTTTGTGCTTGAAAAATTTTCTTTTTTGCTATAACTGAATTGATTTTTCCTTTAAATTCAATTTCTACATCAAATTCTTTTTTTAATGCACCACTTCTAACTAAACCTGTAATACCTTTTAAAGCTTGAAACATTTTAATCCTTTTGTCTTATATTTACAATATTATACCATATTTTTATCAATTTTTATATTGTATTAGTTCTTTTTTTATGATATAATAACAAAAAAGGTATTAATGCAATGAAAAGCTATATCAAATTGTTAAGAGTTTATCAATATGTGAAAAATTTATTCATCTTCGCCCCATTGTTTTTTGCAGGTGAAATATTTAATTTTATTGAACTCAGTAATGTTTTTATTGTCTTTTTGTATTTTTCATTATTAGCATCAAGTGTTTATATATTTAATGATATAATGGATATAGAAGATGATAAAAAACATGAAGTAAAAAGAAAGAGGCCATTAGCATCTGGTAAAATCAAAAAGAAAGAGGGATATTTTATTGCTGCAATTTTATCCAGCTTTTCTCTTTTAGGTATTTTTTTTATATCAGTAAATGTGTTTTATATAGCTATATTATATGTAGTTATGAATATAATATACAGTTTATATTTGAAACATATTGCACCATATGATATAATTTTAATTTCAATTGGCTTTGTTTTGCGACTTTATATAGGAAGTTTTACTTCTAATATAGCATTGTCTAGTTGGATTATTATTGTGACTTTCTTTTTGGCTTTATTTTTATCAACAACAAAACGTTTTGCAGAAGTAGAAAAAAAAGATAAAAATGTAAAGATTATGAGGAAAAGCATAGATGGATATAGTCATCAATTTGTAAATATTGCATTAGCTGTTACGACATCAATGTCTCTATTCTCTTATGTGATGTTTGTAACAACAAAAAATATCCCATATTTATTTTTATCTACTATCTTTGTGCTATTGGGATTTTTTAGGTTTTTACAATTAACAATAATTGAAAGCAAGACAGAAGATACAACGCTATCCATTGTAAAAGATAAACAAATGATAATAATTGTCTTATTGTGGGCTATATTTTATTCTTGGATCATTTATGTTTAAAAATCAAATATTCCTTTATTGGTTCTTTGTTGTATTGTCAATAGCTTTAAATATTTCAATACAAGAAATAGTATTTTTTTTAGAAAGCAAGGATAGTATTTTACAAGCATCTATGGTAGCTATGATTATAGCTATCATTATAACTTTTATTTTTAAATATATTGCAGATAAAAAATATGTTTATAAATATGAAATAGAAAAAATGTATGACAAAAAAAGTCTTGTTTTTTATCTTATTTTTAGTCTTTTTACTACATTTTTATTTTTTGTTGTTGAATTGTTTTTTATATTCGTGCTCAAGGATATAGAATTCAAAAAAGAAATTGGAGCTACATTAGGTTTACTAATAGGGTACATAATAAAATTTATTTTAGATAAAAATATCACATTTAAGGAAAAAAAATGAAAATATCAAGTTGGGGAAATTATTTTATCACAAGTTGTAATAAAATAAAAGAAAAAGATTTTGGACATGGTGTGACACCAGTAGGCAATCAATGTAGTTACAACAATATTAATGCAAATAAAAAAGTGGTGTTTTGTAAAAATAAAAAATTCGAGATAGAAGATTTCGGAAAAGATAAGTTTTTAAAATGTTCTACTGCATATTCATTAAAAGAAGTTATTGACAGAATTAAAAAAGAAGATTGTTTTCTTCCTGTTGTTCCTGGAACAAAAAATATATCAATAGGTGGTGCAATAGCATCAAATGTGCATGGGAAAAATCACCATATAGATGGTTCTTTTTGTGATCATGTCGAAGAAATTACTGTGAAACTAAGGACAGGAGAAATAAAAAAAATATCAAAAAATGATGATGCTTTTTATGATTTTTGTGGATGTTTTGGAATAACGGGTTTAATACTTGAGGCAAGAATTAAATTATTGAAATTAAACGGAAGCAATTGTTTTACAGTAAAAAAGAGAATTTCATCATCATTGAAAGACTCAATATATTTATTAGATAAAAATAATAATGATGCTTATAATGTATGTTGGATAAATACTACACCTAAAAGTAAAGAAAATATAGGAGAAGGTGTTTATATGGCAGGAAATTTTGCTAACGATGAGATAATTAAAGAGAATAAAAGAAGAATAAAAATTCCAATGTTACCAAGTTGGGCTTTAAATAATTTTTCATTAACTTTTTTAAATAGAATTCATTTTTTTAGTGAAAAAATGAAAGTAGCAAAAAAGAAAAATGCAAAAGAAGATTTTGACACTTTCCTTTTTCCATTAGATGCTTATAGTAATTGGGATAATGCCTATGGCAAGAAAGGAATGATGCAATTTCAATTTGTAACATCTTCAAACAAAGAAACATCTGTGATTTTATTAGAAAAGGTTTTAACATTAATATATGAGAGAAAAGCAGTTTCATTTATAACAGTTTTGAAAAAGTTTGGAAATAAAAGACAAAGTTGTTTTTTTAATAAAGGATTAAATTTTCAAATTGAAGATGGATATACATTAGCAATGGACTTTCCTGGATCAAACAGAAATTTACTATTAATGAAAGAAATTGCAAAATTAGTAGAACAATATAATGGAAATATCTATTTAGCAAAAAATATAAATTCAGACACAATAAGTAAAATAGTAAATTCACAACAAAGAAAAAATTGGTTTATTCATGCTAATAAGAAATATAAATTAGAGAGAGGTGATTATCCTGATTTTTTTAGAAAAAAAATAAATTTTATGGAAAATATTATAGTAATTGGAGCAAATTCAACGATAGTACAAAAAATGCTTCTTGAAACAGAATTGTTTAATAATGCAAACCTTCTCTTAACCACATCAACAGGGAAAATTAATAATTTTGATAAAATAAAACAAAAGTTTAAAAATTGTAAAATTGAAACAATGAAAGTAAATTTACTTTCTACAAAAGATTTAGAAGATAGTGTTTTTCATTATTATTTAAAAAAAGCAGATTTTTTATTATTAGGAAGTGGGGTATTAGATAAAAAAGAAAGTATTAAAAATGTATTTAAGATAAATCAAGAAGCAAGCATCAATATTATTGAAGCATTTATCAATAACAAAACATTTTTTAAAAAGAACATATGCTTTTTAAGCTCAGTAACTACGATGAGAGGCAAAAAAAGCACATTAGCATACTCTGCATCAAAAAGAGCTGTTGAGATGTTTTTAGAGGGTTTAGAATTCGATGAAAATGTAGATGTTTATATTCCTAGACTCGGTTTTGTTGAAACTAAAATGACAGAAGGAATGAAATTACCAAAATTATTAACAAAAACTCCTTCAGCTGTTGCCAAAACAATTACAAATAACATTTTAAACAAAAAAACAGGAATTAAAACATTAAGCAAAAGGTGGATTATAGTTGAGGCGATATTAAAAAGATTACCGAAAAATATATGGAAAAAAATAGATGAAAGATAAAAAAGAGCTTTATATTTATGATTTTGACGGAACTTTAATAAAAAAGGATTCAATGTTAT
>JALUMP010000129.1 GCA_027039745.1 Candidatus Parcubacteria bacterium | reverse complement strand
TACTAAAACCCAAATTGAAAATAAGATTGAAAATGTTTTAGATGAAAAGATTTCCTTTAATACTTTTTTAAAAACAGAGTTAAAATTAGGAAAAATAATAAAAGCAGAAAAAGTCGAAGACTCAAAAAAACTTCTAAAATTATTAGTCGATTTTGGAAAAGGAGACGAGAGACAAATTATATCTGGAATTTCTCAATCTTATACTCCAGAAGAAATTATGGGGCAAAAAGCAATGTTTGTAACAAATTTAGAACCAAGAAAAATTTTTGGTCTTAAGTCAGATGGTATGATTATTGGATTAAAAGATAAAACAGGAAGTTTTTCAATTCTAATACCTCAAAAAGATGCTGAAATTGGACAACAAGCTTCTTAAATGATATATAGTTTAACTTATTTTGATTCCAATAAAAAAATAAAGCTTAGAGCTTTATTTTTTTATTGAGGTTATTTTATATAATTAACCTAGGCCAAAAACCCAGGTGGGTATCCTAGAAGACAAACCAAAGTTTATATTCACACAGATTCCCTTAAAATCTATAGGCTAGATTATTATTAAAATAACCTCATATTTATTATATCATTTAAAAAACAAATTAAAATTAAAATTTGTTATAATAAAAATTATGCAAGAAATTAATTATTTTGATATTCATTCTCATCTACATTCAGATTTTTTTCAAAAAGATACAGAAACAATTATAAAAGAAATGAAAAAGAAAAAAATCTGGACAATATCTGTTGGTGTAAATTTTAACGATTCAAAAAAAGCTATAGCCTTATCCCAAAAACATACAAATATATTTGCAACTATTGGTATACATCCTACCGAAAAAGAAACTTTTGATGAAAAAAAATTCCAAAAACTCTTAGATAATAACGAAAAAATCGTTGGTATAGGGGAATGTGGCTTAGATTACCATTGACCAACCATAGACTATAATAAAAATAAAATAACTAAAGAGGTTCTAGAGGAAGAAAAAAAACGTCAAAAAAAACTTTTTACTCAACAAATAGATTTTGCAATCAAAAATTCACTACCTTTAATGTTGCATGTACGTCCATATAAAAATTCTGATGCATATACAGATGCTTTAAAAATTCTTGACGATTATAAAGACAACAATTTAAAAGTAAATTTTCATTTTTTCACTGATACTCCAGATATTGCACAAAAAATTATAAAACGTAATTTTTCTCTTTCGTTGCCTGGTGTTATTACTTTTGCAGATTTAGATTTGAATATAAAAAAAACTCCTACAAAAAATATTATGTCTGAGACAGACTCACCATTTGCATCACCAAAACCATATCGCGGAAAAACTAACACCCCCTTACATATTTCAAAAATTGTAGAAAAAATAACTGATATTAAAAAACACCAAGAAGTAAAAAACTTATTGGTGAAAAATGCATTAAATTTTTGAAATATAAAAAATCATTAAAAATTATTTTACTAAAGTATATTTTTTGTCTTTACTTTTAGCAAAAAGTTTTTTCTTAGATAAATTGATTAAGATAGTTTGTTTTCTAACATCTTTTCTGTCTAAAACTCTTTCTATAATTTCTTCTTTTGATAATGGTTTTTTGCTCTCTTTTAAAACTTCAACTATTACGTCAGCTACTGTTCCACCACTAAACTGTTTTCAAGATGCAAGACCATATTTTCCACGACCAACCAAAATAAATCTGTCGTCTTTTATTAATTCATTATGAACTGTTGCGACATTAATATCTTTTCCAAAAAGTTCTTTAGTTTTTTTAGCAATTTCTGTAAAGTGAAGTGGTTTTTGTGTTTCTTTTAAAA
>JALUMP010000128.1 GCA_027039745.1 Candidatus Parcubacteria bacterium | reverse complement strand
AGATTATATAATCAGCATTGATTGCAAGAAATCTTTTTTCTTCTTTTCCTCGAAGATTTATTTGGCCCTCGTAAAGTAAATCAATTTTTTTTGTGCTTTCAATAGTTTTAACACGATAATTTTTAGAAGAAAAAATTTCAGAAAGAATTTCAATTTTTTCATCAACTCCAAACATTGATCCATCATTAAATGCATCAATCGAAAACTCTATTTTTGACATCAATGAATTATCGTAATCTCTTTTGAGACGATATTTTAATTTGTCAGTTGTTTTATTTTTTTCAAGATACTCTTTTTCTTTTTGTGACAATTCTCCAAATTCTTTCAGATAAACTTTCACTTCATTTTCAAAAGCTGTAGGTTGAGAAGCACTAAAAGAATTGTTTTGCATTTTATTATTTTTTGGATTATCATCATTCAACACTTCATTCAGATCCGTAAATTGATAAGTTTTAAAATCATCTTTTATTATTTCAATTCCATTTTGAACAATTTTGACTTTACCATCTTCCAACAATTCAACACTATCAATTGTTGGATCAACAACAAGATTTGTTTTTGGATCAATGTGCTCTTCATCCTTGTTTTTTATTTCTTCTTTTTCTTTTTCTGTTACTGTTGCTTTTTTAGCTGTGTTGACAATTGTAAAATCTCCACTTTCGATACCTTTGTTTTTTTGTTTTTGTTTTTCTTTCATATAACCTATATTGACATCAGTAAAGTAATTATGATAAATTTCTGTTTTCAGTTTAACCAACAATTCTGTATCTTTTCTTTCTATATTTTCTTTTCCAGTATATAGTCCAAAGTTCTTTGCATTTCTAAACATATGCAAAACATCGCCGAGAGGAATTTTATTTTTAGTATTGTCAACATCAATTAATTTTTTCATACTTTGCACATAGCGTACAATATCAAGTGGATCGCTCATTATTTTTTTAATCAATGATTTTGAATCGCTTTCTGAAATCACCAGCACGCCACCATCACTTAAATTAATTTCACTTTCAAGATTGTCTGCAAAATAAATTGCATCAATTGCACGAGCAACAAATGGTTTTCCAGTCTTCAATTTTTCAACTAACTTCTCAATATTATCGAGTTCAGTTTCGACATCTTTTTTTGCAAAATCAATATTTAAAATACGCTCTTCATCCGATGGAAAAGTTTTGAAAAGTTTTTCATCTTCATCATCTTTTTCATTTTCTTCATCATCTTTTTCATTTTTGTTTTTTTCATTTTTTTCAAAATATATTTTGTAAATTACTAAACCAAAAACACCAAATAACAAAGCCAAAAACAGCCACCAAAAGTCAATAAAAAGTTCAAAAACTGCGCTTATTATCTCCATATTCTCTTTCTCCTTCTCATTTTTACAATATAATCATTTTAAGCTATATACAAGAGACGAAAATACAACCACCTAAGCCAATGTATTACTTTTAGATAAGAATTGCTTTAAGACACATTAAAATGATTATTATTGATGTATTCATCCAATACTGAACCTACAATTTACACTTTTTAGAAATTTTGAATTTACTTTAAGGTGCAAAATGCCAGTTTCTAATCGCTATAAGTCAATACTTACTTGTATAATATATTATATTGGACCCTTTATTTTTCACTTCGGGTTATAGCTACAGCTTAATATATTATATTAGACCAAAAAATCCTGATTTTCGCTTAAGAAATGAAAATCTGGAATTTAGCTCTACAGAGCTTAATATATTATATAGGACCAAAAAACCTCAATAATTGCAAAAAAATCGCTGCGAAAGTCTCATGGAATACTCTACAGAGTATATAAT
>JALUMP010000127.1 GCA_027039745.1 Candidatus Parcubacteria bacterium | reverse complement strand
GTGTTAGATTGTTAAAGTTCAAAATTAAAGTTCAAAACTTTCAACTTTAATTTTTTAAAATGGTGGCGTCCCAATGAAATATTTTTAAAACAAAGTTAAAACTTTATAAAAAAATTATTTCTATTAAGCAAATACCTTGTGAAATAATTTAAAATTTCACAGGGTAAAGCTAGCGCGCCACCTTCTTTCGAGTTTCTTCTCTCTAAAAAATTGAAAATATTTTTCAACTTTTTAGAGAGAAGAAACTCTCTTTTTTACTCACAAAATTTTATTTAAAATGAGATGAAATTCGAGGAGACAGGAGAAAAATTTATAAGGTGTACGTCGTGGTACAGTGAATAATTTTTACTCGCAGTCGACAAAGAATTCCTCTCATTTTAGATAAAATTTAAGCAACGATTTTTGTAACAACACCAGCTCCAACAGTTCTACCCCCTTCTCTAACAGCGAATCTCATTTTATCTTCCATAGCTACTGGAGTATGTAATTTAACTTTGAAAGTCACAGTATCTCCTGGCATAACCATTTCTTTTCCTTCTGGTAAAGTAACCTCTCCAGTCACATCAGTTGTTCTAACATAGAATTGTGGTTTATAACCTGTAAAGAATGGAGTATGTCTTCCACCTTCTTCTTTTTTAAGGACATAAACTTCAGCTTCAAATTCTGTATGTGGAGTAATTGATCCTGGTTTTGCAAGAACTTGTCCTCTTGTAACATCTTCTTTTTTAATACCTCTAATCAAAACACCAGCGTTGTCTCCGGCTTGACCTTGATCTAGAGATTTATTGAACATTTCAATTCCAGTAACAGTAGTTTTTACTGTATCTTTAATTCCAACAATTTCAACCTCATCTCCAACTTTTACAATACCTCTTTCGATTTTACCTGTTACCACAGTTCCCCTTCCTTCAATTGAAAAAATATCTTCGATTGGCATCAAGAAGTCACCATCCATATCTCTTTCTGGAATATCAAATCATGTATCCATAGCTTCCAGTAATTTTTCAATTTTTTCTGTTCATTCGTTTTTCTCTTCTGCCTCTGCAGCCTTAAGAGCTGAACCTTGGATAAATGGTGTATTTTCTCCATCAAATCCATATTGTGTTAATACTTCTTTAATTTCTTCTTCAACTAATTCAACCATTTCTAAATCATCAACGATATCAATTTTATTTAAGAACACGATTAATTTTGGAACACCAACTTGTTTTGCAAGTAAGATATGTTCTCTAGTTTGCGGCATAAGACCATCTGTTGCAGCTACCACTAATACAGCACCATCCATTTGAGCGGCACCAGTAATCATGTTTTTAATATAATCAGCGTGACCTGGCGCATCAATGTGAGCGTAGTGTCTATTTGCTGTTTGATATTCTTGGTGAGAAAGAGCAATTGTAATTCCCCTTTCTTTTTCTTCTGGAGCATTATCGATATCATCGATTGAACCTTTAGAATCAATTTTACCATCTAGGTAAAGTGTATTTAGGATAGCAGCTGTTAAAGTTGTTTTTCCATGGTCAACGTGACCTAATGTACCAACATTGATATGTGGTAAACTTCTATCAAATTCTGACATAAATTTATTTTAAATTAATATTAATAATTGTTAATTAACAATTTTACTTTGCGAATACACGAAGCCAGAATTCAAATCTGAACTGCGTTTAAATCAAAAACGAAAAGCAAAATGTAAGAGGAATTATACCATTTTTCAGCTTTTAAAGTCAATAAAAATATTTTTTATTTAAATAAAAATATTGTGTATATTTTTCTAAAAATAATGAATATTTTTTTGTTTTTTTTAGCCCTTCAGACACCAGGAATAAACCTAAAATGTTACAAAC
>JALUMP010000126.1 GCA_027039745.1 Candidatus Parcubacteria bacterium | reverse complement strand
AACTTTTTCTTTCCTCTAAATGGTTTTCTAAAACTCTTTTTTTTGTTAAAAGTTTTTTTAACAATTGCTTTTTCAGAAATAGGCTCAAGAGCTTTCATCGTAGCCTTTACATTATTAATATGATTTTTTGATCGAGATAAAATTTTAGCTCCACCTTCTTTAACCCCAGCAAACTCTAAAACTGTTCTAACAGCTCCACCAGCAGCCAAACCCTTACCCTTTACTGGTCTAATCTCAATTTCTGATGATTTATATTTTGCCTGCATATCAAAAGGGATCGAATTTGTTTTAGTAAGTTTCAACTTAACCATATTTTTTTTAGCTTTACGCACTGCTTTTTCAATTGCAGCAACTGTATCGTTAGATTTCCCCATTCCAAATCCGACTCTTCCTTTTCTATCACCAACAACCATAGCTACAGAAAACGAAAATCTTCGTCCCCCAGCCATCACACGAGTAACCCTTCTTAAAGATAAAATCTTTTGATCAAATTCTGGTTTTTCTCTTTTAAAAGGTTTTCTTCTTTTAAAATTCTTTTTAAAAGGTTTTCTTGCAAATTTTGGTTTTTCTGTTGAATCTTTTTTTTCATCTTTAGATTCTTCTTTTTTTTCAGAAACAACCTCTTTTTTTTCTTCTTCTTTTTTATTTTCTTCTACTTCTTTTTTTTCTGGAGTCTTTTCTGTAGTAGTAATTTCCTCTTTAGAAACTACGTCTTTCTTTTCTTCTGTATCCATTGAAGTATCGTTCTGTTTTTTATTATCGTCTGTCATATTTTAATATTTATTTTTAAAATTTTACTCCCCCTTCTCTAATTCCTTCAGCCAAAGCTTTTATTCTTCCAACATATTTATTACCCCCTCTATCAAAAACAGCTTTTTTTATACTTTTGTCTGACATTTTTTTCCCTAATTCTTTACCAAGCTTTGCTGCTTGTTCCACTTTTTTGTCTTTTGAGTCATCTTTTGTTCTCAAAGATAATAAAGTTTCAGCTTTTATATCATCAATAACCTGCACATACAGGCCCTTGTTTGATTTGAAAACTGAAATTCTTGGTGTTTCAGCTGTTCCAGAAAGACGTGATCTTATTTTTTTATGTCTTTTTATTCTTTTTTGTATCTTTTTATTAAGCATATTTATCTAATTAAAAATTTTACACAGCTTTTTTACCTTCTTTTCTAATAATATTTTCATCAGCATATCTGATTCCTTTACCTTTGTATGGTTCCGGTTTTTTAACATCTCTTATCTTTGCCGCAAAAGAACCAACTTGTTCTTTGTCAATCCCAGATACAACAATAGATTCTTTTTCTACTTCCACCTTAATACCTTCTGGAATATCCAAATCAACATCATGAGAAAACCCAACAGTTAATTTAATATTTTTTGGTGTAGCAGATGCTCTATATCCAACCCCCTCAATAATAAGTTTCTTTTCAAAAACTTTATTTACTCCAGATAACATATTTTGAATATGCGATGAAGCTGTTCCTCACATAGATTTTGCAAAAACAGAAGAATCTTTTGGCGCTACCACCACTTCTCCATCTTTAACTTCTATCTTTACTGCATCATTAAACTTCCTTGAAAGCTCCCCCAAAGTCCCCTTCACTTTTACCAAAGAACCATCTACTGAAACTTCAGTATTGTCTGGTATTATTTTCTTTTTTAATCCTATTCTGCTCATATTTCTTTTTTAATCTGCATCCTTTTTTTGGATTATGATTTTTAATTATTACCAGATTTCAAATAAAGCTTCTCCCCCAACTTTCTTTTTCTTAGCATCTTTATCTGTAATGATGCCTTCTGGTGTTGATAATATTAATAAACCTCTACCATATTTTACAGGAAAAATTTCCTTATACCCAACGTAAATTCTCAAAGAAGGCTTTGAAATCCTTTTTACATTGTTAATACTTGATTTTTGTTTATCATTGTAAGATAGAGTTATTCTGATTCTTTTTTTCTTTTCGTTTCCATCTAAGATTTTATAATCTTTGATATATTTTTCTCTTTTTAAAACATTAAGTATCCCTTCTCTCAGTTTTGAATGAGTGACCACAAGGTCTTCTTTCTTAACCATAGAGGCATTCTTAATATTAATTATTAGTTCTGAAATTTTATCCATATCGAATAAATTATTAGTAATTAATCATTTTGTAAATTAATACAAAAAACCTAAATCTTACCAAGAAGATTTTTTTACTCCTGGTAACTGGCCTTCGTTTGCCATTTCTCTAAAACAAATTCTACACAAATCAAAATCTCTCATGTATCCATGTTTTCTTCCACACTTAAAACATCTGTTCAATGTCCTAGTTGAAAATTTTGGCTTTTTTTTAGCTCTTGCTATTATTGATTTTCTTGCCATATATTTTAATATTGATAATTTTTTTTACATATATTTTCCCAAAGGCTTTGGGAATAGAAAAGGTAGTTTCTGCATAAAAACACAGACTTTCCAATCCCTTCGGCTAAAAGGTGAAAATATTATTCGTAATTCTATCAAAAAAACACGTTTTAGCAAGTCAAATACAAAAAAATATTATTGTATTTTACTCAATTGCATTCTTATTTTTCCTATTTGTTTTTCAAGTTTTGTTATCTCTCCTTTTGTGTCCTTGCCTCACATTATACGTAAAATCTCAGCAGAACCAAACTCTCTTATTTTACTTATAGTATATAAAGGTAAAGCCTTTACCACAGGAATCAATTCTATCAAATAAACAACTAAATCAATCAAACTATTGATGGTCATTGCAGCAAGCTTCTTTCTTAAAAACTTCATAAATTTTTCTTTTGCATCTCTGTCTTTCATTGCTTTTAGTCGTCTTCTTATTTTTTTTATGTTACTGAATCTGATATATCCAGATGGAAGATATACCAAAGGAATTGAAACAAATAAAGAAACCAAGACGTTTATTGCAATAGTTACTCCTGCGGTTGGTGCAGCAGCAAGAAGTAAAATAATCTGTATAATATCTAAAATAACAGCACCTGTAATCATAAGAATAAACGCCCCTCTTTCAAGAGTCGCATCAGTTTTTGATTTAGCAGAAAGAACCTTTAATGTCGCAAGTTTCATTCTCAATTTTCGCAATTTTCTTTTTAACTTTCGTTTTTTATACCAACCTCAAGCAGACCTAGTACCACCAGAAATAGCATTCCCAAAAGTATTTTCAGGAAATTCTTGATCTTCTTGCCCCATCTCATCAGGATTTCCATTTTCATATTCTTCATTACCAGCATCATCCCTTTCCCCTTCACCAGCCCTTGAATTAGAATTACCAATAGCTAAACCACCCTGAAATTTTTTAAATCCTTTTTCTTCTTCCGTTCTATCTTTCCTAGCTTTTCTTCTTAATTCCTTTAAAGCACCGGAAATATTTTTTTTTTGTTGTTCTTTATCAAAAGCCATAATTCTTTGCTAATATTAACATATTAAAACCTACTTCAACAATGACTCATCCATTTTATCATTACTTTTTATTTCAAAAATATCCAAAATAGTTTTTGCTATATTTGATAAACCAAATTCTCCTTTTTTAAAAATGTTTTTCTGATTTTTTAAATCATTTGCTATATAACTAAAGAAAACCTTATTAGAAGTATGTTTAGTATCTGTGTGTGATACAGACTCTGCGTTTCCATGATCTGCTGTTAACAAAATAATATAATTTTTCTCCAAGCCTTTTTCTGTAACTTTCTTTACAGACCTATCTACAGACTCTACTGCTTTTTTTGTAGCTTCAAAATCTCCAGTATGCCCAACCATATCAGCATTTGGATAATTAATTAAAATAAAATCATATTTTTCTGTTTTTATTTCTTCAATAGTTTTTTCGGTAAGCTCATGGCTACTCATTTCTGGTTTTAAATCATAAGTGGCAACATTAGGTGATGGAACAATAACTTTATCTATATTTTTAGATTCAAATTCTTTCCCCCCATCAAAAAAGAAAGTTACGTGCGCATATTTTTCAGTTTCAGAAATTCTTAATTGTTTTTTGTTGTTTTTATCTAAAATTTCAGTTAAAGTATTTTTCGGCTCAATATCCTCAAAAACCACGTTATTTTTCCATTTTTTGTCATATCTTGCCATTGATAAAAAATAAATATCTTTTTGTTTTCTATCAAAAGCAAAAAAATTTTTATCAATAATTGCTTCTGTTAATTGTCTTGCCCTATCTTTTCTAAAATTAAGAAAAAATATAGAATCTTTATCTTTAACACCAGAATACGAAACTTTAACCATTGGTTCTATAAATTCGTCTGTTATATTTTTTTTATATAACTCATCAAGCTTACCCAAACCACATTTAAATTTCTCTCCCTTTGCATCAAAAATAGCCTCATAAGCTTTTTTAGTTCTTTCATATTTTTTATTTCTATCCATTGCAAAATATCTTCCAGAAATTGTTACCACTTTCCCTATCCTTTTTTGCTCTATATATTCTGCAACTTCTGCTAAAAAACCAATTCCTGAAGTTGGCTTATCATCTCTGCCATCTGTAAATAAATGCAACAATACATCATCTTTTTTTAATCCTTCTTTTTTTGCATAATCTAAAACTGCAAACAAATGAGAAATATGCGCATGAACTCCAGCATCTTGCAATAAACACATCAAATGTAATTTAGAATCATTTTCTTTTGTATTTTGTATTGCTTTTAAGATTTCTTTATTTTGAAAAAAAGTTTTATCTTCAATCGCATCATTTATTCTCGTCAAAAGTTGTTTTTGAACTCTGCCAAGCCCCATAGTCATATGCCCTACTTCTGAATTACCCATATATCCTTTTGGTAAACCAACAGCCCTGCCTGAAGCATTGAGTAATACTGTTGGATAGGTTTTTTCAACCATATCAGCAAAAGGGGTATCTGCTTGCAAAATAGCATTATTTGTTTTCTCTTTAGAGTATCCTCAGCCATCACGAACGATAAGAATTAATTTTTTATTTTTCATATTAAAATCATAACATAAAGAAGAGTTCTTTTGAACTCTTCTTTATGCTTGAATTATTTATATTTTATTTATTTTTTAATAACACAAATCCATCAACAAAAGGTTGTATGCTTAAAGCAAATTTAGGTTGATTATTTTTTTCTCTATCTTTTTTTTCTACTTCTTTTAAATCTAGATTTTCAATTGATATGTTATTTATAAATAATTTAATTTTTAGTCCATTATTTTCAAGTTCAAAAGTCATTAACTCTTTGTCTAAAAATATGGTATTACCCATTTTATCGTCTGCGATATTTTCTTTTATATTTTTTTGGCTTATCAAAAAATCTTTTACTTTTGTAAAATCAAAAGTCTCTATCATTTTACCCTTTTTATATAACTTTAATTCATTCATATCAGTATCTAAATATGCCGCATAATCTCTATCTTTTGTGCCACCTAAAGAGCTATACATACGTAAAAACACGTCATATCCAGTAATATTCATAGAATCAAAATTTTTATAATCTTTTATAGCAAATGACAATATTCTCTCAGAATTATTATAATTAAAATCTTTGTTATATCTCCTAACTTTTATTATTTTTGATAGCTCATCAATTATCTCTCAATTGCTTATTGGTCTATATTCCATTTCACCTACCCATTTTAGTTCTTCCTTACTAAAAGCGTTTTTTATTCTTTCTGCTTTTCTTTCGTCAAACTTTTTTTTATGTTTTTTCTTTATTTCTTTTATTTGTTTTTCAAAAAGAAAATCAAGAGTTCTACAACCATGAAACTGACATAAATATTCAATAGAGCCATATACTTTTCCACTTAATTTTCCAGAGATATCCGTATATTTTTTCAAAGGAGTGATTTGTCCATTCTCTAAAATACCGGCTTCTTTTAAATTTTGCACTAACTCATCTGTTTGTCTATTTTCTGGAAAAGAATAAACAGATCATGGTCCTACTGATATTATAAAAATAGTTATCATTAAAGAATAAAAGATAGTTCCTAAATATTTTTTCTTTGAAAAAATGAAATATAAAGAAATACCTAAAAGCCATAACCCAAAAACAACAACTAAATATCTATTGATAGTAAAATCATGTTGGTTAATTCTTAAAATAATAGCATAAAATAACATTCCAATTTGTGGAATTAAAATAAATGGAAATATTTTTCTGAAAAATAAAACTGGTTTAAATTTATCTTTAAAAATTCATGATGCCACATAAATTAAATACCCAAAAAATGAAAAACCTATTACCATTCACGAAATCTTTCCTTGTGGTCATTTTGAAAAATTAACTAAAACTTTCACAGTATACGCATATAAAATCAAAAGATAAATACTTATAGCAGGTAACCCAATATAATTAATCAAAAAATAATAAAATTTATTTTTCTTAATTTTGTCTAAATCATTTTGTTTATCCTTTGGTAAATTTGCCAAAAAGAATAATGGAGCAAGTAATGAAAGTGTAAAGGCCGACCAAAGAGAAAAAGTATCTCCCTCATTTATAAAACCAAGCCCAAATAAGGCAAAAATACTCCCTAGTGCCACAAAACCAAGCAACATAGAGACATTACCAATAATTACAGACATCAATGTTTTTATAACTAATTTAAAAGAAAAGTTATAAAACGATTCTTGAGATACACTCTTATTAACAATTTGTTTTGCGAATGGGGCTACAAAGATTGCTGCGACTATGCCAATCATAGTTGCAGTTATATATATCATTGATTCTGCCTCAAATGAATTAAAAAGATTTTCTTCAAAAAAAATATAAAATAATCCACCAAAAACAAATGTCCCTAACTGAAAAACTCATTTTTTAAATAAAGTGGTATTCAAAACTTCAGTAAGCAAATATACAGCAACAGATAAAAAAAACATAACTACCAAAGTCAAAATAGTTTTATCTAAAATATTTTCTAAACCCCTACCTAAATCTACATAAATTTTTACAACAAACCCCAAAAAAACAAAAACGGATAATAAGACAGAAACAGGTAACCTACCCCATGTTTCTTTTAGACTTTTTTTAAAATTTTCTATATTTATTTTTTTAAATATATTTTTCATACTATATTAAATTAAACCTCTTTTTAATAATTCTTCTTTCAGTAAATCCAAGGCTCGTTTCCTATGAGATATTTTGTTTTTTTCTTCTTTCCCCATTTGAGCAAAAGTTTTTGTATACCCATCTGGAACAAAATAATGGTCAAAACCAAAACCGCCTTCACCAAATATTTCTTTGGTAACTCCCCCATTTACAATTCCCTTAACGACAAAATTATTTTTCCCATCAAAATAAGCTATACAAGCTATGGCTCTTGCTCCCCTATTTTTATTATCACCAAGCATTTTAATCATAGAACTTTTTGGAAATTTTTGCTCAAAATACTTAATAAAAGGACCAGGAAGTCCACCAAACTCATCAAGCTCAAAAGATACATCTTCTACAACCACGGGTTGCTTCAAAATATCATATGCTCTTTTTGCCTTATCTAATGCGACATCACCAACATCTACAGATTGAATTTCATCTAAATCTATATTCTTTGAACTTATATTTTCAGCGCCCAAAATTTCTTTAAATTCTTCTAGCTTATTTTTATTACCTGTTACAAAAATCATACCTCAATTATACATTGAAATAATTATCTTTCCATTATAATTATTTTAACCATTTTTTATTTTAAAAAACTATGA
>JALUMP010000125.1 GCA_027039745.1 Candidatus Parcubacteria bacterium | reverse complement strand
GTCAAAAAGAAGAGAAACCGTTTTCTATGAGTTGGCTTTAGAACTCCGTTGATATTCAACACTCTCTTACCTTGTTAATAATGAATTCTATTTGTTTATCCTTAATCTGCGTCCCGCTTGGCAGACACAAGCCCTTTTTAAAAAGTTCTTCGCTTCTCCCATTTACATAGGCTTTTGCATTTTTAAATACGGGCTGCATATGCATCGGTTTCCAGAGAGGGCGAGATTCAATGCCGTATTTTTTTAAATATTTAAGAACGCTCAAAGGCTCCTTATCTTTAAAAGTAAGTGTGGTAAGCCATCTGTTTCCTCTTGATTTCTCAATTTCAGGCATAAAATCGGCAACATCACTCAATTTCTTTTTATACGCATTAAAAATCTCTCTTTTTCGTTTTACTCTTTCATCAATCACTTCCATCTGCGCAACTCCTATAGCTGCCAAAATATTGCTCATTCTGTAATTATACCCTACCTCTTTGTGCTCATACCAGAGAAAAGTTTCTTTTGCCTGTGTACTTAAAAATTTAGCTTTTTCAATCCATTCTTTATTGTTACTAGCCAAGACTCCACCGCTTGATGTTGTTAAAATTTTGTTGCCGTTAAAAGAATATACACCAAAATCGCCAAAAGTCCCGGACTGCCTGTTTTTGTATGCTGCCCCGAGCGCCTCAGCAGCATCTTCAATGAGATAAAAGCCGTATTTATCGGCAAGATATCTCAACTGTTCAATCTTTGCCATTTGACCGTAGAGGTGTGTAACAATGAGTGCTTTGGGTTTTTCTTTTTTTGCTGCATCCTCAACGAGATTTGGGTCTATATTCCAGCTTTCATCGCTATCGATAAAAATAGGCTTGGCTTTTTGATAAAGAATCGGTGTTGCAGAGCCAATAAAAGTAAAAGTCGAAGCTAAAACCTTATCACCTTCATCTATTCCTAAAACCCTTAAAGCCAAGTGAATTGCGCTTGTTCCATTAATAACTGCAAGGGCTGATTCTATTTTTACATAGTTTTTAACAGCTTCTTCAAATTTATCAATAAATTCACCGACAGGAGCGATATAATTGCTTTCAAAAGCCTGCTTAATATATTCAAGCTCTTTACCTGACATATGAGGCGGGGAGAGAAAAATAGAAATTCTATTACTCATTATTACGCTTCAAAAACCTCGCCGGATTTCCGACCATTATAGCATTATCCTCAATATTTTTTACAACAACCGTCCCTGCTCCTACAATAACGCTGCTTCCGACTTCTATTAACTCCCTTACACATGAGCCAATCCCAATTTGGGTAAAACTGCCCACTTTAACTCCACCGGCAAGAGCCGCATTAGGAGAGATATGGGAAAAATCCCCTATGACACAATCATGTTCAACAATTGCACCGGTATTTACTATACAGCCTTTTCCCAATACGGCAGAATTGTTTATCACGCAATTGGCAAATACCACACTGCCTTCACCTACCGTAGCAAATTCGGACACAACTGCACTTTTATCTATAATAGATACGATATTATGTCCGTTTTGTTTAATTTTGTTGTATATTTTAGACCTTATTCTATTATCGCCTATGCCAAGAACTATATTTTTTTTATCCTTTAAATTACTAAATCTAAAAACAGGTTTCCCGAGCAAAAAGCGTTTATTTTCATCATCGTCAATAAATCCTTCAACTTTATAACCTAATCTTTCAGCAACATCGTATATCACTTTTCCATGACCGCTTGCTCCGTAGATTAGTAAACTAATTACTCCCATCAAACTTCTCCATCGTTGCTTGTCCTTTTTGAGAAACACCCTCTTTTTTTATCACCTTCCATATTGTTAGGAAAATTATTTTTAAATCAAGCCAAAACGACAGGTTATCCACATACTCAATAT
>JALUMP010000124.1 GCA_027039745.1 Candidatus Parcubacteria bacterium | reverse complement strand
ATATCTTTTTCCATTATATTCTTTTTTATTATTCATTTCTTTTTTTGAACAATCCAAGTCGAAATATAAATATTTTTATATTAATATTTTTTTAAGTAAAAATATTGTATAATTATATTACAAAAAAAGGAGATACAATGAAAAAATTGTTCAAAACAACATTATTAATGTCGGCATTAGCTTTCGGTGCGTCTACGGCGTCAGCTGCTACTATGAATTTGGGATATTCTCAAGTTGATTTAGGTCAAGGAATCTCTGGTCCTGGTGGTGGTATTGGTTGGGATATTTCTCTTCCTCTTGACGGACGTTTTATTCCAATTTCTGGACTTGAACTTGGTTTTGGTTCTATGTTTAATGGTTATTCTGTATCAAAAGATACTGGTGATGGTTCATCATTTATGCTTGGAATTAGCGGAGAGGCTACTCTTGGATATCGTTTTTTTCATAACAAGATGAAAGCATCTGCTGGACTTGGATATGGTTATTTATCTGTAAATTCTATTGATTTTATTGGGATGCAATATTCCGCAAATCTTAATTACAATTTTTCTGAAAAATATGGAGTAAAAGTGTCATATACAAAAGCTTCTCTTTCCCCTTCTGTCGGAAATGGTACTTTAGATGCAAATAAAATTGGTGTGTTCTTTACAATTCAACGTTAATGGCTTTTTAGCCTTAACTTGAAGACTATAAATATTACATATGGAAAAGTTCACATCATTCATAAATATTCCATATGTAACCTCGGAAAAGAGAAATTGGATTTAATTAAACAAATGAAACTTCTTATTAAGTATATACGAGATTAATTATGTATATATTTGTTTACGGAACTCTAAAAAAAGGTTTTTCTAATTACGATATCTTAAAGAATCTTTTAAAAACAGAAGAGTATTTAGATGTCACTACTGTTGAGAAATATCCACTATATCAATTGTTTGATCCATTTCCTTATCTTGAGGATAAACCTAATTTTGGAAACAATATTAAAGGTCAACTTTTTCAAATTATTCACAAAAATGAAGAAAAATTAGATTATTTTGAAGGTGTTCCATTTTTGTACAAAAAAGGAATGATTACAGTTATTGATGAAAATAATGTTGTTTACAAAAATGTAAATGTTTATTTTGCAGCAAAAGAATTGATTTCATTTGAAAATGTAAAACTTTTAAAAGAATTTTTAGAATAACTTGACAAAAAATAAAAAGTACAGTATAATTATATCAGTTAAAAAGGAAAGTTGATTCAAAAAGATATATTTTAAATATGTATTTTTGAGTTAATAAATGAGATGGCTTGTCCTTCTCTATAAACCTCACTTATCAGGACAATTGTTTTGAAAAAAATTAGATTGTCGAATAAGCACGATAGATGCAAATATGCAGTATCCGATTAGTTGAAACGCACTAAAAGTTCTTTATTAATACAATAAAATTAATATTTTATTGTATTATGTTTTAACAAATGGACTAGTAACTCAGTTTGGTTAGAGTTCTCCGCTCATAACGGAGCGGTCGTAGGTTCAAGTCCTACTTAGTCCACCATTTCAGACAAATCTCTATATCGCTTAACGGGATAAAGCAGAATCCTCCTAAGATTTAGCTCAAGGTTCGAGTCCTTGTATGGAGACCATAAAAAATATAATATATAAAATAAAAAGAAGATAATATGAAAAAATTAATTAAAAATTTTCCCCCATTACCTGATACTATTATTCAAATAGAAAAATTAAACAAAGATAAAGATTCTTCTTTTAATGAATATGTAAAAATCATTGAAAGAGATCCATTATTAACTACTATGATTCTTAAAAAAGCAAATTCTCCTTTTTATGGATTTTCTCGTAAGCTTAATTCAATTCATCAAATTGTTTCGCTTTTTGGAAAAGGTGCTATTCGAGGAATGGTACTTGCTTCTTTTGTTAGTAAAAATATTGAAGTAAATTTTACTCCTTATGATATTACATCTGCTTGTTTTCAAGAGACAGCTTTACTTCAAAATGCATTAGCTATTAATTGGGCAAAAAAAAGTAACCCAGAACTAAACGATTCGTTATCTGCTGCTTCATTTCTTATTGACATAGGAAAATTACTTATATCAAGAAAGATTATTGAAGATAAAGATAACTTGAATTTAAAAGAGCTTACTCTTGCTGAGAGTGTTATACCTAATTTATCTTTTTTAGAGGAAATTGAAAAAAAATATACACAAACAACAACCTCAGAAGTATCTTCTTTAATTTTAGATAAATGGTTTTTTGATGAAAATGTAATTGATATTATTAAAAATGTAAATAACCCTGAAAATGCGCAACCTAAAAATTTCCAAGCTAGTGCAATATTACATGTTATCCGATCTGTTGTTCTTATTGATGGAAAAATTAGTGAAGAATCTCTTGCAAATGGAATGAAGATGATTAATAAATACGAGCTAGATCCAAGTGGTTTTGAAAAAGCTATTTTATTAATCTGATTTTTTTTTAAAAAAATACAATATTTATAATAAAGTTACCATTTCTTGTTAATAGACAAAAAATTATAATGGTTAAAAGGTGAAAAATGTACAATTTTAGACAATATGATTTTTTAGGTAACACCTTTCTTCCAAAAAAAGGAATGTTAAATGTTATCAAATAAATATTTCTTATTAGGCGCAGAAGATCCAGAAATGAATATTATTGAAAGTATTCTTAAAGAAATGAAATATAATTATCAATATGCAACTGTCGATAAGACAATTGTTCATCCATCAAATGCATATTTTGCAGATGATATTAATTGTGATTTAGAAAGCATTGTTTTTGTTGAATGCGATATTTCTGGAAATTTTAAAAGTAAAGGCTTATCCATAGACCACCATGCTTCTGGTGATTATGGATTTAAAAAAAACTACAAGCAATTTCTCGAAGCTTCCTCTATTGGTCAATTATTTAAACTAATCCTTAAATTTGACCATGAAAAAGCTATTGATGTTTTTGAACTTGAAACTGAACAAAAAAATAGTCAACATAAAGATTATTATTATGAAAATAATTCTTGGAAATTGGATTTAAAGTCTAAAACAATTATTATACCTCAATCAATTGTAGATACAGCTGCAATAGATCATTGCTTGTTAGATGCTTATAGAGGAAGATGTAAAGGAATAGATGTGGAATCTTTGTTGAACAATAGAATTACTTCTTTCTCTTATTCTTTTAATGTTCCTCATGATGAAATTTTAGAACTGTTTCATTTTGTTGCAAATCTCATTGAAGGTAGAAAAGAAGATATTGTTGATTTAACTCATATTAATTTATATTTTGGATATACTCTTAATTATTTAATTATTAGAGAAGCAAGTTCATATCAAAATATTCCAGTTGTTGTTAAAACTCGTAATGATAAAAATTGTAATGGAAAACTTATGTTTTTCTCTCTTAAAGCTAATCAGATTAATGAAATTAAAAACACTTGTATATATAAAGATTTTCTTTTATACAATGTTTTTGGTGTTCCTTCTCGTGGTTATGCTGGCGGTTTAATTCTCGATGAAGAGCTTGACCTTGATGTTGTCAACTTATAATGCTCTGTAATCTAATGTTTTTTACATAAGATCCTTTAAGGATCTTTATTAATTTTTTCAGAATAGTTGATTTTTTATTGTCTTTATGGTATAATAAAATAAAAAAGGCAGAATGTGAGTTATCAACAACAAAGAGCAGAGTTAAACAATCAAATTTGGAAAATTGCAAATGAAGTTAGAGGATCAGTTGATGGATGGGATTTTAAAAATTATGTTTTAAGTATCTTGTTTTATAGATTTGCGAGTGAATCAATTGAAACTTATATTGATAAACATAATGGTGAAGGGTTTTATAGAAGCCTAAGCGATAATGAGGTATCAGAAACAGCGATGAATGCTATTAGAGAAGAAAAGGGTTTCTATATTAAACCAAGTAGTCTTTTTTTAAATGTAGTTGTTGATTGTGATATGAATGAAAATTTAAATATCAAAATTGATACTATTTTCAAAGAGATCGAAGATTCTGCACTAGGTACAGATTCAGAAGAAGATGTGAAAAGTTTATTCAGTGATTTTGATATAAGAAGTTCTCAACTAGGGAATAGTGTGAATGAAAAGAATAAAGTGCTTTGTTCTGTTCTTAGAGGTGTAGCTAGTATACCGTTTGATGAGTTTGGTACTCATAAGATCGATTTATTCGGAGATGCATATGAGTTTTTGATTTCAAACTATGCAGCAAACGCAGGTAAGTCTGGTGGTGAATATTTCACACCGCAATGTGTCTCTAAGCTGATTGCAAAAATATCTCTATTGGGTGTTGACAAAACAAAAAATATTAGAGCATACGATCCAACCTGTGGTTCTGGTTCTCTTTTACTACAAGTTAAAAAACAAGCTGGGGAAGATTCTTCTGTTGAGTTTTTTGGACAAGAGATTAATCACACTACTTACAATCTAGCAAGAATGAATATGTTCTTACATGGTGTAAAGTATAATAAGTTTTCAATTAAATTAGGTAACACCTTGACAAATCCAGCATTTATGGAAGAAAAGCCATTTGATGTTATTGTTTCTAATCCTCCTTATTCGGTCAAATGGGAAGGGAATGAAAATCCAAGTTTGGTAGCTGATCCAAGATTTAGTAAAGCATATGCAATGGCTCCAAAATCAAAAGCTGATTTAGCGTTCGTTTTACACCAGCTAGATTATCTAAGTGAATCCGGAAGAGCTTCTATTGTTTGTTTCCCTGGTATTTTTTACAGAGGGGGAGCGGAGCAGAAAATTAGAAAATATCTTGTCGAAAATGGTTTTGTTGAAGCTTTGATCGCACTACCTGAAAATCTATTCTTTGGTACAAGTATTTCAACAACAGTACTGGTTCTTTCTAGAAAAAGAAATGAAAAGGTTAAATTTATAGATGCTAGTGCATTGTATAAAAAAGAAACAAACAACAATATCCTTACCGATAATGATGATCCAGAAAACCCTGGGGACATCCAAAAGATTTTAGAATTGTTTCAAAATGAAGAAGATGTTGAATATATTTCAAAAAGTGTGAGTATTGAAGATATCGCTGAGAATGATTATAATCTGTCTGTAAGCTCTTATGTTGAAAAAGAAGACACAAGAGAGAAAATCAATATTGATGAGCTCAATAAAGAGATAGAGGAAGTCGTTGAAAGAAGTGATTTATTGAGAAGCAGAATCAATGATCTCATTAAGGAGATGTAAGAATGAAAAGAGAAGATTTAAAAGAAAAGATCATCAAATCCTCATTATTGATGAATGAACAGTCTGGGTTAACGATGTTAGATGCCGATAAGGTTATGGAGGTTATCGATGAGTGTTTTGATGATCTTGAAAAGAATTTGGTATTAGAAAATATTGCCGAAGTTGATGAAAGAGGTCATTTAACAGATTATCCTCAGTTTGGAAGATTTGAAAAAGGCAAAAGAATTGGTATATATACGAAGGAGATTGATTAATGAAAGGACTTATTGAAGAACTTGCTGGTGTTGAGGTTGAGTGGAAGAAATTGGGGGAGGTTTGTGAGATTTATGGTGGACTAACAGGAAAGAATAAAAATGATTTCAAAGATGGAAATTCTAAATATATATCATATAAAAATATTTTTAATAATATTGAAATTAATTTTGATGACCTTGAAACTGTAAAAATTGATGATTTTGAAAAACAGCATGAAGTAAGGTATGGTGATATTCTATTTACAGGTTCATCAGAAACAGCTGATGAGGCAGGGTTTTCTTCTGCTGTAACTATAAATTTTAAACAAAAAATATATTTAAATAGTTTTTCATTCGGAATAAGATTTAATGAAGATGTTCAGTTAATACCTGAATTTACAAAATATTTATTTAGAAGTAGTTTTGTCAGAAAAAGTATTTCAAAAACTGCCAGTGGTGTAACAAGATTCAATATTTCAAAAAAAAGATTCAAAAACATCAAAATCCCCATCCCTTCATTAGAAGTCCAACAAAAAATAGTAGATATTCTAGATACTTTCACAGAGCTTACAGCAGAGCTTACAGCAGAGCTTACAGCAAGAAAGAAACAATACGAGTATTATCGTGATAAAAGTTTTGATTTTAATGATGATGTTGAGTGGAAGAAATTGGGGGAGGTAACGATATATACACAACCTACAAAATATATTGTTAATTCAAAAGAGTATAGTGATAATTTTAATACACCTGTTTTGACGGCTGGAAAAACTTTTATTCTTGGTTACACTAATGAAACTGATGGTGTATATAAAGCATCTGAAAGCCCAGTGATAATTTTTGATGATTTTACAACAGCCAATAAATGGGTTGACTTTAATTTTAAAGTAAAATCATCAGCTATGAAAATGATTACATCAGCAGATGAGAACAAGTTTTTATTAAGATATATTTATTATTGGATAAACACTATTCCAAGTGGACTAGTTGAAGGTGATCATAAAAGACAATGGATTAGCAGTTTTTCAAATAAAAAAATCCCTATCCCCCCACTAGAAGTACAACAAAAAATAGTAGAAAAGCTGGATCAATTTGATTCTCTTGTAAATTCTACATCAGATGGGTTTCAAAAAGAGATTGCGTTGAGACAAAAACAGTATGAGTATTATCGTGACAAATTATTAAGCTTTAAAAGAAAGGAAGAGTGGCATGACTGAAAAAGAAAAATTTAATAAATGGTTAGAGAAAGAGAAAGAAAAAGGTCTTATTGATATCAAGCTTCATCCGATCAATAAAAAAAATATTGATAGTGAAGAAGTTTATGCAGATCTAAACAAAATGAATGATGCATATGCAAAAGGGAACTATACTGTAATAACAGAACTTTAATTCTTTCATTATTAGTACATTAGTACACAAACAAAACATTATAATCATTAAATATTGTCCTTTATTGGACAATTGATTATATAGAAAATCTACTTAAAAACTTCAACTATATTTCCATTATTTTATCCAGAGTGTACAAACGGCACAAATCTTAAAATCTATTATACAATACAATTAGAAAGAAAAATAATCATTTTTTTTTAAAAAAACTAACCAGCTCAAAAAAGAGCGAAAAGGATTTAATATGAAAAAACAACTTAGTTTAGTGGTAGCAAGTATTCTCATATCAACATCAGCTTATGCGATGTCAGGTATTACAAAAGATACAAAAACATCTACAAGTATAGAAAATAGTGGTTCTAAGACACTTTATAAAGCAAAAAAACTTTCAATGTCGAGAAACTGGTCAAAAACAATTTCAAAAAACAATTTCAAAAAACAAAGGTTATAGTTTAACGAAATCTGAAACTCTTGCAGTTACTCTTGATCTCTTACCAATTATTCAAAATAGAGTAGGAGAAATGTTTCCTCGTTCTACACAAATAAAGTTTGCGAGAAATGTTTTTCTTTCAGATCTTGGTTTTGATGGAATATCAGGTGATGGTGTTGTTAGTCCGCAGCTTTACAGCTATTATACTGATTTAGCAAACACAAATTCAAATGTTAACGATTGGGATGCAGGTACTGACAAACATTTAAAAATAGTAATGATAAGTGTGTATATGATGGGTAGACAACAGCACCCTCTAAAAATATGCAAACCTGATCATTAGATATAATTTCCTAAAAAATAGGAAATAAAAATGAAGAAATATATTACAATTTTAGAAGCTTCGACATTATTAGGAGTGAGTG
>JALUMP010000123.1 GCA_027039745.1 Candidatus Parcubacteria bacterium | reverse complement strand
GTAGCAGCCTCTGTTAAAATACGACCAAAAGTTTTACCCTCTGCATCTATCAAAATCCATTCGCGCTTTACTTCGCTAGGCTTAAGTGCTTTTGTAAATTTCATTTAAGTTCCTTTATTTTTTACTTTTCTCAAAGCAGTGGCGAAAGTATATCTTCTTAACCTTAAATATCCCTTAAATTAAGTTATTTTTAAGATTAATAGTTAATTTAGTGATTTTTTAATGCTTTTTATACAAATCTAAAAATTATAATAGAGTTTATAATCTCTCATCAAAGTTACCTAGGTATACAGGCATTAAGATCTAAAGGAATCACTATCTCTACAAAAGAGCAAGCCTCTCCTAAAGGATTAATGAAAATATTTAGACAAGGTGTTCTAGTAACAGTATTAAATCCAAAAGTTGCTATTTTCTTTTTAGCTTTTTTGCCACAGTTTATAGAAGCAGGTGCAGGCTCGGTTGGTGCACAGCTGTTTCTTCATGGAATACTAATTATCGCAGTAGCAGGTCTTGTTGAGCCACCTTTAATCCTTATTGGCGGTAAACTAACAGCATATCTTAACAAAAATACAAATCTATCACGCTGGCTAGATCGTGGACTTGGCACTTTGTTTATCTGGTTAGGTTTCAAACTTGCCACAACTGACTGAAGATATAAATTTAATTTGTTATTGGTGTATTTGTGTATCGAAGCTCAAAATAATAAGACATTTAAATCTTCCTCAATTTGCAAATATAGAGCAAACTACGCTATAATGTTCCTTGAATAAATAGTTGCAAGCTCCCGCGGAGCGGAAGCTTGCAACAGCGGGGCTGAACACTGAACGTGTTCAGCTCCGCCGTTAGGATAATAAAGTATGACAATCTATTTACTAGTTAAAAAAAATGGTGTTAGTTCTAAAATGTCAAGACAATTTGGTTACCAAGAACTCTTGATATCTTCAGATGTTTGTATCGAACAAAATGTATTACAATACAAGCATTTTGTATTAGAAAAAAGATATACACATAAAGAAATTAACAATGCTAAAAATAGTATTAATGATTTAGACATTTTAAAATGTGATATTTCAAATATTGAAGTTGACGAAATTTATTCAGGATATAATATATATAGAGCAAAAATCAATAGATTTTTAAAAATAGACAATTTTAAGGAACTCACATTAATAAAAGATTCATTGCTTAAAACTAGAAGTTTAAAAAATAACCTATTCAATGATGCTAGTTACAAAATTATTGATGGCTGTATAGATACAAACTGTATAATTAATAATCAAAATATAAATGTTTACATTGATTTCAACATAGATAAAGAGATTAATAAAATAAAGGAAACAATCAAACAACTAGTTGATTTTTCATCAAACTTATTATTAAATATTGACCTTTCAAGTGTAAAAAAATTTACAGCAACCGAGCTATTAGATACAGCCATTGATTGGCTTAATGATGGAGAAACAATTGATATTGAATCTTTTGTTAAAAGAATTACCTTTGACAGTTTTTCTATTTATAATGATTTTGAGTATACATTAACTTTTGATGATGGAGATATTTTTAGTGGTCATGGAGTCCATGCACAAGGGAATATTAATCAAGGCTTTATAGAAGCATATATACAATAAATCCTAACAAGCACGAGGAGGAGGAATAAATTACTCTGACGGCTAATTTATTCCTCACGATAATCGTTAATACAAAAACCCAAACAGCCAAAGCGGAATTTTATTGCCGTTTCCTATCTCTATATCGTCAGCCACAACATAAGAGTTTGGCATATCTTTTATCTGTTTAAAGCCTTTGTTTTTACCACCAACCTCAAAAATATAATTTTCATCCACCAAAAAATCGCCTTGAGAAGAGACTTTTATATCATGTACTGCCGACAATTGATTTGCAAAAAAACTTTCTCTAACTG
>JALUMP010000122.1 GCA_027039745.1 Candidatus Parcubacteria bacterium | reverse complement strand
TTACACCTTTAACACTTAAAACAAAAACAGTTTGAAAAGAAATACCTTTTTCGGCGTTAGGGGCATTCTTGGTTTTATTATTTGGAAGTGATGTTTTATTAGATGGGGCTGTAGCAAATGTTTTAACTAGGGTAGAGGGTATTACTTTACTTTCTTTTTTTATAATTTTTATTATTTATACATTTAGTTTATCAGAAACTGACAAGGTGGAAGATGATCAAAATATTCAAGAATTTTCTTGACTTCGTTCTATTCTGTATATTATCGGTGGAGTAGCTATTTTATTGATTGGTGGTGAACTTACTGTAGATGCGGCAACTGTGATTGCTTCAATGATGGGGATGTCTCAAAATTTAGTAGGGTTAACTATTGTGGCAGTAGGAACATCTCTTCCAGAGATCGCAACTACAATTATTGCTGCAAAAAAAGGGCAAATTGACTTAGCAGTGGGGGGTATAGTAGGAACTATAATTTTCAATATTTTCTTTGCATTAGGGTCCACTGCAGTAGTAGCTCATTTGCCTTTTAAACAAGACAATGTTATTGATGCTTTGTTTTTAATTTTTATTAGTATTTTATTTTTCCTTTTTATGTTTGTTGGTAAAAAGCACAAGCTGGAGAGATGACAGGGGATTTCTTTTATTATTCTTTATGTTGTTTATATTCTTTTTGCTGTCTTGAGAGAAATGTTATAATTTTAATATATGCCAGAGTTACCAGAAGTTCAAACTGTAGTAGTCGGTCTAAACAGAAAAGTGAGGAATTTAGAAATTATTGAGGTTTGGACAGATTATAAATCAGATTATTATAAGGGTAAAAAAAATATCAAAGATCCTGCTTTTTTTAAAAAATTTAAGAAAGAAGTATTAGGGCAAAAGATTATAAAAGCAGAAAGAAGGGCTAAAAATATTTTTATTTATTTATCAAATCAAAAAATAATTTTTGTTCATTTAAAGATGACAGGACATTTTCTATTTGGTGATTTTATCTATAATAAAGGAGAAAAAAAATATATTCCAAAAGATAAAAATTCACCTTTAAACGATAGGTTAAACCAATTTGTGCATTTTGTTTTAGTTTTTGAAAACAACAAGGTTTTAGCTTTATCAGATATGCGAAAGTTTGCTACTGTTTCTATAATCAGTGCGGCAGAAAAAGATAAAGTTAAAAATATTTTAGGTCCAGAGCCTTTTGGATTGAAAATTTCTGATTTAAATTTAGAGAGATTCAAGAATGGAAAGATAAAAACTGTTTTAATGAATCCAGAATTTATTGCAGGTATTGGTAATATTTATTCAGATGAGATTTTATGACAAGTTGGAATTCATCCTGAAACTATTGTTAAAAATATTTTAAAAACAAAATGAAAAGAAATTCTAGATTTTGCTGAAAAAATATTAAAGTCATCAATTGAAATAGGAGGGGATTCCATGTCTGATTTTAGAAACATAGATGGAGAAAAAGGAAAGTTCCAAAATAAACATAAATGTTATAAGTTGGAAAATACGAAATGCAAGAAAGTGGGGTGTGGTGGTATTTTAGAAAAAAAGAAAGTTGGGGGAAGAGTGGCTCGTTTTTGCCCAAAACACCAAAAAATTTAAAAATATTTTTTGCAACATCCTGGGGATGTTGCAAAAAACTTAGTAGACACAACAGAAAGTTGTGTTTTTTGTTATCTGAAGATTGTTTTCTAAGTCAATGGAAAAAAAGGGGGCTGTGTATAAACCTGTGGAAAAGTGGAGAAAAGTGGGGGCGTGTGGTTTGCAAGTGGGGAATAGTGGTATATAATCAAAAATAGGAAGTGAAAACTTCCAGATAAAGCTCTCAAGTCCTCGATCACTTAAATGCAAAAATTGTTCTTACTATATAGACAAAGTTGAAAGTTTTTATCACTCATACAAAAAACTAAATAAACTAAAAATAGAGGAGCTTGAGTTGCTATTTCAGCCATTCAAATTGGATGGCTGAAAAAGCAAAATTTAAAATATGTTAATTGGAGAATATACACATTCTATAGATGATAAGGGGCGCACATCATTACCTGCAAAGTTTAAAGGTCAGATGGGGCAAACCGTTATTATTACACGAGGAATTGATTCGTGTTTGTCTGTATACACAGTAGATTCTTGAAAAAAATTAACAGAAAAATTATTGGAAAATCTTTCTATTACAAAAACAAGTGATAGAGATTTTAATCGATATATGTTGTCTGGAGCAGTAGAGGTTTCAATTGATAAACAGGGTAGAGTTTTGATCCCTAATAATCTAAGAGATTTTGCTACTTTAGATAAAAAGGTGGTATGGACTGGAGTTGGAGATAAAGCAGAAATATGGTCTGAAAAAAAATGGACTGCATATCTAGCAAAAAACACCAAAAATCCAGAACAACTAGCTTCAGCACTTGAGGGGGTTATTTAAAAAAAGATGACAACCTCAATACACAAAAGCGTTCTTTTACAAGAAATAATAGAAAATCTAAATTTACAAAATGGTCTATTTGTTTTTGATGGAACTTTAGGTGGTGGGGGATATTCTATTGAAATTGCTAAAAAAATTTCTCCAAACGGTATTTTATTTGGAACAGATTTAGATAGCACGGCAATAGAAAAGACCAAAGAACGTTTAAAAGATGTCGATATTGAAAAAAAATTTTATCAAAAAAATTTTTCAGAAATAGAAAATATTTTAAATGACACAAAAAAAGACAAATTAGACAGAATTGTTTTAGACCTTGGGTTTAGTTCAGATCAATTATCAAAAAAAGATAAAGGTATATCTTTTCAAAATCTTGATGACGATTTAAATATGAATTTAAGCAATAGTGATGAAGAAAAAATTACTGCGGCCGAGATTTTAAATACATGAAAAGAAGAATCATTGGCAGATATATTTTTCTTTTATGGAGGAGAAAGGGCCTCAAAAAAAGTCGCCAAAGCAATTGTAGATTTCAGAAAAAAACAAGAGATAAGAAAAGTTAGAGATTTGGTAGAAATAATAGAATCTGAGATTGGATATTTTTATAAAAATAAAAAAATTCATCCAGCTACAAAAATTTTTCAAGCATTAAGAATTACGGTAAATGATGAGCTTGGTAATTTAGAAAGATTTTTAAAATCTATTCCAAATATTTTAAAAAAAGACGGTTTAGTGGCGATAGTCACATTCCATTCTTTAGAAGATAGAATGGTTAAAAGATATTTTAGAAAGTTAGAAGATGATGGTGTGGGAAAAAGAGTAAACAAAAAAGTTATTAAGCCAACAGAACAAGAAGTTAAAGAAAACCCAAGAGCAAGAAGTGCAAAATTAAGAGTTTTTAAAAAAACATAAATATGAACAAGATAAGACAAAAAAGATATAAGAAAAATTCAGATAGCAAGGTGAAAGCTTTACATTTTGTTTTAATCAATAATCAAACAAAAGTGTATTTTCTATTTGGTTTTATGATTTTATTTTTAATTTTGTCTTATGGGTTTATGATGTTCTCTTCTGTATCTTATGCGTATTCACTAAATGATGGCAAAGAACAATTGAGCAAATTAGTTGCTTTCAATTCTTCTTTAAAATCTCAATTTTTAAATAAGAAAGATGATATTGTAGAAAAAAATAAAGAAATTAGAGTTGCTGTTGGCAAAATAAATTATATAAGAGTTGCTAATACTAAACTTGCTTATAATAAATAGACAAAAAAACAAAGAAAATATTTTCTTTGTTTTTTTTACTAATCATGATATTTTATATATATTATGTTTGATCAAAATTCAATAGTATTTTTCGATGGAGAATACAAATTATTAAAAGATGTTAATGTATCTTTAACAACACATGCATTGCATTACGGGTCTGGTGTTTTTGAAGGCATTAGGGCTTATAATACAAAAAAAGGCACAGGTATTTTTCGATTAAAAGAGCACATAGATAGATTATTTTATTCTGCCAAAGCAATGAAATTACAATTAAATTATTCAAAAGAGGAATTAGAAAAAGCTTGTTTGGATGTCGTTGCAAAAAATAATTTAAAAGAAGCGTATATTAGACCTTTGGTTTTTGCGGGAGATAAGACTTTGGGAATAGAAATTTCGAAAAATCCAACAAGAGTATTTATCACGGCGTGGAAATGAGGTAAATATTTAAGCGAGTCAGTGGTTGTAGAAATATCAAAATTTAGACGTATTTCAGAAAAATCAACGATTACAGATGCAAAAATTTCTGGTCATTATGTAAATTCTATATTGGCTCATAGCAAGGCAACAGAAAATGGATATGATGAAGCGCTGCTTTTAGACCACACAGGAGCCATTGCAGAAGGTCCAGGAGCTAATATATTTTTCATAAAAGACAAAAATTTGTACACCCCAAAATTAGGGAAAATTTTAAATGGAATCACCAGACAAACCATTATTGAACAAGCTAATGTTTTAGGCTATATAGTGAGGGAGCAAGATATTTTTCCAGAAGATTTAAAGAAATTTGATGGTGCGTTTTTTACAGGGACAGCTGCTGAAGTTACTCCGATTTCAAAAATTATTTTAGAAAACAAAGAAGAAATTATTTTTGATATTAAAGTAGGGCAAGATATTAAAGAGAAGTTTCTTGCAATTATAAAAGGGGAAGATGATATGTCTGATGAATATTTTTCATATATAAAATAAACACAATAAGTCAATATATCAATATTGACTTATTTTTATATTAGTGTAATAATATCTCATTATGACAGAAGATATAAAACAATTTGTAGGTAAAATTAACAAGCAACCTAAAAAACGAAGAGAAGCTGTGTTAAGAGTTTTAAATATTGCTAGTTTGGTATTAAAAGATGAGCTATTAAGATTAGAAACTAAAGAGGAACCGTTAAGACTAGAAACTAAAGAGGAACCATTAAGATTAGAAAAGCCAAATTTTTTAAAAAGATTAAAGGCAGAAAGAACAAAAAAAAGAAATAGATGATTTGAAAAAGCTATTGATATTGAAAGTAGAATAGTAGAAAAACAAGTACCAGATTATTTAGTAGATGAAGAAAAAGCAAGATGAAAAGAAATTGAGGGATTAGTAAAAGACCTTCCTGAACTTAAAGAATACAAAGAACAATTAATAAAAGACGGTAATTCTGCAGAAAATACACTAGATGCTTTAACATCACAAATCTTTATTAATGAGATTTTAGATACTAGGCCAGATTTAAGAAAACATTTAAGAAGTGTTGGTTCAGATATTAATTTGAATGAGCTGATAATGGCTTTTGAAGTTGAAGATAGAATTGAATCTTCTGGACCAGAAAGAGCAAAAAAAGTAGAAGAACTTATTGCTAAAAGACAAAAGACATATCAAGATACTTTGCCAAGTGACATTTTAGATGAAATGAAACAAGCAAGATTATAAATAAAATTTTTTAAAGCACGATTTTGGCTTTGCCAAAATCATGCTTTTTATTTTGTTTTAAAAAATGTTATGATTGGTTTATTATGCAAATAAAAAAATATGATTTAGATATAGATGGTAAAAAAATTGAGTTTGAATTTTCTGATTTAGTATCTTCTGCAGATGCATCAGTAACAGTTTCATGTGGTGATACAAAAGTTTTGGTAGTGGCAGTGATGGGTGGAAAAACAGATAAAGATTACTTACCTTTAAGGGTAGATTATTTAGAAAGATATTATGCAACTGGGCAAATACTTGGTGGAAAATATAAAAAAAGAGAGGGCAAACCAAGCACAGAGGCAACACTGACAGCAAGAGTAATAGACAGATCAATAAGACCATTTTTTGATAAACATTTAAATAACGACGTGCAGATTACAGCCATGGTTTTGTCTTTGGGTGATTATGATCCTGATGTGTTAGCTGTTTGTGGAACGTCAATGGCTTTGAGCGTTTCTTCAATTCCATGAAATGGGCCAATCTCTGCTGTAAGAGTTGCAGAAAATAAAAATGGAGATATACAAGTTAATCCAACATATACTTTTAGAAAAGATAATAATTATTATGAAACAGTGATTTCATCTTTGAGCGATAATAAAGTGGCTATGATTGAAACAGAAGCAAGTGAAGTTTCAGAAGAAAATTTTCTAAAAGCTATTGATGTAGCAGTTAAAAATAATTCTAAGATTATTCAATTAATCCAGAAAGTGCAAAAAGAAATAGGAAAAGAAAAAGTAGCCATCTATAAAGAAAAACCAACAGATGTTTTAGATTCTCTATACCAAGAATCAATTAAAAATGTTGTAGAAAATAATTTTTCTTTGATTTTAGATAGACAAGCCTCTAGTATGATAAAAAATGAATTTTCAAAATATGTTCAAGAACATTCAGAATATAAATATCAGACAACTGTTTTAGATCAATTTATTGACAAAAAATTTAAAGAAGTGGTGAGAAAGAAGATAACAGAAGAGAAACAAAGACTTGACGGAAGGGGAATAGATGAAGTAAGACCACTTTATGCAAAAGCCAAAAGATTAACAAAAAAGCTCGATGGATCTGCTATTTTTTATAGAGGGCAAACTCATGTCTTGTCTGTTTTAACACTTGGTGATTTAAAAGACGCTTTGTTTATAGACGAAATGGAAATTCAAACAGAAAAAAATTATATGCATTATTATAATTTTCCTTCATTTTCTGTAGGTGAAACTGGTTTTTATAGAAGTCCAGGTAGAAGAGAAATAGGGCACGGGGCATTGGCCGAAAAAGCAGTAAGAAGAATGTTACCATCTGTAGAAAATTTTCCATACACAATGAGAGTCGTTTCAGAGGTTATGAGTTCTAATGGTTCAACTTCAATGGCAGCAACAACAGCCTCCTCAATGGCGTTATTATCTGGGGGGGTTCCTCTGAAAAACTCTGTCACGGGTGTTGCTATTGGTTTAGTTTATGAAAATGCTAATGATTATACTTTATTAACAGATATTTTAGGCACAGAAGATTTTTATGGAGATATGGATTTTAAAGTGGCTGGAACAAAAGATGGCATTACAGCAATTCAACTTGATATAAAAATTGCAGGTATTACTAAAGATATAATTACTAAAACTTTACAAAAAGCTAAAATTGCAAGAAAGTATATTTTAAAAACAATTGATGCAGAAATTTCAGAACCAGCAGAGATGTCAGACTCTGTTGAACGCATTAAAAAAATGCAAATACCAAAAGATATGATTGGTTATATTATTGGAAAAGCTGGGGTGAGTATAAAAGCGATTATAAAAAAGTCTGGAGCAAAGATAGATATAAAAAGAGATGGGCAAACTTTTATTGTTGGTTCAGATTTATCAACAGACAATGCTATAGAGATAATACGTGAAAAAATAGAAGAAGCAGAAGCAAGAGAGTTTAGGCGTGCAGAAGCTAGGAAAAAAAGCACAGAAGACAGGGTAAAAAGAGAGGGCAGTGTTGAAAAAGGAGAAAGAAGTAAAGATTAAGAAAACACAAGTATTAAAAAAAAATAAAAATCAGGATGATTTTTATTTTTTTTCCATATGTTAAAATATATATTATGAAAAAAATAATTACAATAACAATTAGCATTATTAGTCTTTTTGTATTTGGTTCTTTAGCTATTGCAGGAGACTATAATGACGGAATGGATTTTAATCCACCAACAATATTACACAGTCCCCACGATATAGTTTGCCCAAAAGATGCAAAAGTTTGTCAAGATGGACATGTAGTAATTAGAGTAGGAAAAGACTGCAAATTTAAGAAATGTCCAGAAGAATTAGACAACAATAAGTCATCTAATAACAAAGATGGAACTATTACACCAGATTGTAAAAAATGAAATGATGGATGCAATCTTTGTTCAAAGTCATCTATAAAAGGACCAGT
>JALUMP010000121.1 GCA_027039745.1 Candidatus Parcubacteria bacterium | reverse complement strand
GCAAAAAACCTTGTTTCATTCTTTTTGTAAAATTTTGTTTTATTTTTTCTCGTTGTATCTCTATTGGTTGATTGAGTCAAATAAAAAAAATGGAAAAATTATCTCTTATTTTTTTGTGAGTTACTGGGACTTTTCCTAACTCATGACAAATTTCAATAGCACGTATCAAACGTGGGCGATTTTTAGCATCAATATTTTCGGCTCTAATTTTATCTTTTGCACGCAAAATTTCAAAAAGCTCTTCTGTTCTTTGTTTTTCCAATTCTAATCTTAATTTTGCATTTGGCTTAACAGCTGGAATTGTGTTTTTAAAAATTAAATTCTCAAAATAAAAAGACGAGCCACCGACAACAATTGGAATATTTCCCCTTTCTGTTATTTCTTTTATTTTTTGATTTGCTAATTTTGAAAAATCAAAAGTAGAAAAACTTTCTTCTTCTTCTAAAAAAGACAGAGTATGATGTGGCACCCCCTCCATTTCGTCTGGCAAAACAGCTCCAGAAAAAATAGGAATATTTTTATACACCTGTCTACTATCTGCTGAAATAATTTCACCACCAAATTTTTTTGCTATTTTTATACCAAGATCTGATTTTCCTGATGCGGTGGCTCCTGCAATAAAAATAATTTTTTTCATAAAAAATATTATACACTATAAATCTTTTTGCCCATTACATTTTTTCCCCCAAAGTCCTTTTTTTGCTTTTTGAGCTTCTTTTTGTGCCTCCCGATAAGATGTTTGATATTTATGAGCAAGACCATGATAAGTATATTCAAAACCATAACCTTCTTTTATCATTAACTCTGCAAAATTAGTGCCATCTTCCAAAAAAACATGTCTTAATAATCTACCATATTTATCTACCTTTGATTGTGAGTTGTCTAATTCTAAAAAAACTTTTTGATTTTTTAAAATCTCTTTTGCTTTTGCGCTTGCTTCTTTGCCAAAACATTCTCTTTTTCGATCTTTAAAATTGTAAGCTTCTGGAGTATTAAGACCTAAAATTCTAATTTTTTCTTCTTTATGATCAATTTTTACTTTAAAAGTATCCCCATCAACTACATATTCAACATCATATAACTTTTTTTGGCTTTGATTATTTTTTTCAGATAAATTATAATCGACAAACTTAGAATTTGGAATAGAAAAAACCAAAAAAACTCCAAACAAAAACAACATTGCAAAAAATATAAAAATTTTTTTTGATTTAGAAAAACTTATCATCTCACTGTATTTTAAACGACAACCTCCAAAGAAGCAAGAATTAAAAAATATGTTATAATCCAGCTCATGAAAAACCTTAAGATAAAAAAGAAAAAAAATAAAAAAATAATTAATAAACCAGAAAGCTCTTTGAAACCTTTGATTATTGAAGAAGAATTAAAAAAGAAAACAAATCAAAAAAGAATTAAAGAAATCACTAAAGAGTTTTGTGATGGGATTCAGGCAGTTAGTCTTTATCCAAAATCAGTTACTTTTTTTGGTTCTGCTCGATTAAAACCATCAAATAAATATTATAAAAAAGCAGTATATCTTGCTGGAAAAATTTGTAAAGAAGGATATGCAGTTATTACTGGCGGAGGTCCAGGGATAATGGAAGCTGGAAATCGTGGAACAAAAGAGTCTTGTGGGTATGGAATTGGCTTTAATATTGAACTACCTTTTGAACAAGTCTTAAATCCTTATATCACTCATGGTGTTGATTTTCATTATTTTTTTACAAGAAAAGTTGCGATGACGTTTTCTTCTGAAGTTTATATTTATTTCCCTGGTGGTTTTGGAACAATGGATGAACTTTTTGAAATATTAACCTTAAAACAAACTAAAAAAATACCAAATGTGCCAATTATTTTAGTTGGTAAAGAATATTGACAACCTCTTTTAGATAATTTTATAAAAAAAGTTTTATTAGAAAAATTTGGAACA
>JALUMP010000120.1 GCA_027039745.1 Candidatus Parcubacteria bacterium | reverse complement strand
TAGCTTGCAATGGCAAGCTCTGGGTCGCTTGAGGTTATGTCTCCTGTAAGATCTTTGGTAAGACCAGAGTAATCTTCTAGTAACATATTGCCAGCGTGAGTGTAAGAAAAGACAAGGAATAATAGAATGAAAAGGCTTATGAGAATTTTGATATTATTTTTTAGAAAAAGTTTTAGCATATTTTTATTTTAGCATATTTATTTTGCAGTTTCGTGACAATGAACAATATTTGAGGCACAAGGTATGTCTTTTAGAGATGGAACTAGGTGGTGTGGGTTTAGGGCTTGGTTTTCGGCATTGAATAATTGAAAATGTAGATGTATTGGTCAGTTGCCACCTGTGCCACCACATACTCCGATTTTTTGACCAGCTTTTATTTCCACACCTTTTTCAAATTTTACTTTTTTCTTTTTGCCATCTTTTTCAATTTCTATTTTGTCTCGGATAGATGCAAGATGACAATATCTTGTTCAGTTGCCATTTTTATGTTGTATTTCCACAAAATTACCAGCTCAATTTAAATGAGGTTCATTGGTTGTAGTTCTTCCGATTCTTTTGATTTTTCCGTCTGCAGCAGCTACTATTTCTGTACCCGTGCGGCATCTTAAATCAACTGCGTTATGAGGTCTTCCACCATAATGTCCAGCGCGTGCTCAGGCTGTCATACCAAAGCCTTGAGTAATAACATGCCATGGTTCTGTTACTGGGATAACAGAACCCGCGCTATCTAAATGAACATTCTCATCATCTATCATTTCGTATTCAACAGAAGACGAACCACTGGTTGCTCCTTCTGGTAGGTCTTCTGCGCTTTCTTTTTCTGTTATGTTGTAATCGATAATATTTTCAAAAATATTGGCCGTAGAACCTGTTATTTTATCTGAATATTTGATTTCTTTTCCATTTTTGCGTTGGATTTCTATTTTCGTTGTAACATTGGCAATTGGCTTGGCAAGATGAAAACGCACCTGTAAAGCATCTGGATTAACTTCTTGAAAAAGCATAAAAGAACCAACTAAAATTAAAATAGCAATAAGAGCATGAATGATTTTTTCTTTACCTGCTTGTTTTTTGGTGTAGGTTGGTGAAGTGTAGATGATGCCACCTCAAACTATCAAAATGACAGCTCCGATAGAGGCAAAACCAAAAGCTATTTTAATTAGCATATCTATGTAGCTTGCAATGGCAAGCTCTGGGTCGCTTGAGGTTAGGCTAGATACTACAACACTTGGGATACCACCATAATTTTCTAAAAGCATTTTAGAGCCACCTGCAGCAAAAATTGAGTTAGCAAAAAAAAGAAAAAATATAATAATAGAGAAAAACTTTATTTTTTTCATAAAACTATTTTATCATAAAAGTGGGGAAAATGGGAGAATTGGCAAGGGGGTGGGGTGGGGGAATTTAGAGAAAATTTGGTGTTAATGTTATGCACATTTTAATCACATATTGATTTTACATATTGTATAAAACATTTCATAATGAAAGTATTATGGTAAATCAAATAGAACAGGGGAAAATAGCAGTTCAAACACAAAAACGAGAAGGTCTTTCTTTAAAAAAGAAGTTAGGGGTTGCTGTTTTACCAGCAGCTTTATTTTTTCATGTATTCTTTTCTTCTGCACAAACAGCAGAGGCTAAAGAGTATACTCCAGCTCAAATAGATAAAATGATGGAACAGGCAAAACAGTTGCAAAAAGATTTAGATGCAAAAATAAATAGAAAAGATAAAGAAGAAGCTAAAAAAATAAGGAAGGAAGCCAAGAATATGAGTAAGGCTGAGATAGAAAAAGTTAAGAAAAGAATTTGAAAGGAAGAAAAAGAAAAGAAAAAAAATCAAGAACGAAAAGTTAGAGAAAAGCAAAAAGCTCGAGAAAGGTCTAGAAAAAGGGCCAGAAGAAAAAAACAAGAAGCAAAAGCTGCATCAGAA
>JALUMP010000119.1:6247-7869 GCA_027039745.1 Candidatus Parcubacteria bacterium | reverse complement strand
AATCGCCCAAAAAATCTAATTTTTTTATTACAAATTCTGATAGAAATGTATTTCCTAGAATAGCTAATTCAAAAGCAATTTTTGTAACAAAAAAAGTATCACATAGAACAAATACAAAAAGAGGAATAAAGACGAAAGAAGGTCTTTATATATGGAAAAATAAATCAATAAGAAATTCTATCAATGGTTTGATTGATCTTCCTTATTGTAAAACAAATTGCTATGATGATAATTTACAAGGAGCATTGTTTGCATTAACATCAAATGATAAAATAGTAAAAAGAAAAAAGATTAATAGTAAGACATTCTGGGTATCATATAATGAAAGAAAGGTGTTATCACCACGAACTAAATCTTTTGTAAATATACGACTTAACAATCTTGATGGTTTTACAAAAAATGGACTACTGTTTCACAATATAAAGAAAAAATTGTCAAAGAATAAAGCAATTAAATTTTGTACAAAAGAAAGGATGAGGCTTCCTTTTGTAAAAGAAACAGCAGAAGAAAATGACAATGGATTAGAATCAGATGAATGGACTTGGGCACAAAATAATTTAGACAAAAAATTTGGAGAAGTATGGACAACGAACAGTTTACAAAAAGTAAAATTGAATAAAAAGTACAAAACTATTTGTGTTTATTGATTTTAATAGATTATTGTAGTATAATATAATAATCTATTAAAAAAATAAATTACATTGTTTATAATAGAATATTGGTCTTTATATCTTTTATAGTATATTGGCTTAAAATTAACACACTTCAAGGAGAAGAAAATGAGAACAATAGTCGCTGTTGGAAAAGTATCACAAATAGGTGCAAATGGTGCACAAACAAACGGGAATGGAATGTTTGCTTTAGAAATAGAAGCAGCACATGCAAAAGCAATCCCAGGTCTTGTTTGGGTACAAGTTGTAGTTGGGCAGAATTCTTCGATTCCAGTTTTTCCGGTAGGTTCTTCTGTAATTCTAACAGGAGAATTTAAAATTCAAAAAGATCAAAATGGTGCACCTTTTATTTTAATAGAAGCAAGAGGCACAAATATCCATGCAGTAAATGCAAATGTTTCTTTTGCAGAAGTTTCAATTACTGGTGGTATAACTCAGGAACCAAAAGTTAATGGCACAATTACCAATATAAATATTGGTACAAATTTTTATGACAGAGACACAAGAACAAAAGTTCCTATGTACAATAAAGTTGTTTTATTTAATAACAGAATACCTTTAAATATAGGAACCCAACTTGAGATCTCCGGACGAATTCAATTTTCAACATTTGTAAATCAAAATAATATACAAATGCTTACTATTGAAATCGTGGGAGAATATGTAGGATATTCAACAGGAAGTAAAAAAAATGACAACAATCCTGCTCAAAATAATTCTGCACAACAAAGTGGGTATGGTCAACCTCAGCAAGTTGCACAAGGGAACAATGCACAAAGCAATCCATCTTATGGTCAAGCTCAAAACATGCAAGGTAATTCATCTTATGGTCAACCTCAGCAAGCTGCACAAGGGAACAATGCACAAAGCAATCCATCGTATGGTCAAGCTCAAAACATGCAAGGTAATCCATCTTATGGTCAACCTCAGCAAGCTGCACAAGGGAACAAT
>JALUMP010000119.1:0-6147 GCA_027039745.1 Candidatus Parcubacteria bacterium | reverse complement strand
TATGGTCAACCTCAGCAAGCTGCACAAGGGAACAATGCACAAAGCAATCCATCGTATGGTCAAGCTCAAAACATGCAAGGTAATCCATCTTATGGTCAACCTCAGCAAGCTGCACAAGGGAACAATACACAACAAAGTGGATATGGTCAACCTCAGCAAGCTGCACAAGCTGGTGGTAACCCTGCACAACAAGCCAATGCAATTCCAGAAATCGACATCAATGAAGAAGATATCGTTTTTTAGAAAGATTACCCTTTTTGGGTATCTTTAATAATTCACAAAAAAAATAAAACAAATAAAGTTTATAATAAAAAGTATTATACCTTTGCTTTTTTAAAGCAAAAATTCAACAAGGTATCAATAGTGTAAGGAGAAATATAATGGCAAAAATGACACAAGCAGAAATGCTAGACATAGTAAAAAAAGGTGAAATTGAAAATAACAAATTGTTTTCAGTTTTAAAGTATTTAAAACCGAAGAAAGAGAAACAAATTGAAACAGGTTTTGTTTTAAATTTAAAATTAAATCAAAATTATCAAATTGTAAAAAAAGATGATGGATGGAGTGTTAAAATGCTAACAGGTGAATTAAATGACAAATCCTTGTGTCCAAAAGGAGCAAGAAATATGGAAGAACTTGTTATCATAATTAATGGTTTTGATTATGAAACAAGAGGAATGAAAAAAAAGTCATAAAAAATTCAAACAAGGAGAGGTTATGGGTAAATTACCTCAAAGAAAAGATTTCGAAACAAGATTTTTAAGTAAAGAAGATTTTAAATCTTTTTTAATGGAAAATTCCAATGTTTTAGGAATAGACCTATGGAAGAATGGAAAATTTTCCATAAGAAATGAAACAACTCCATCTTGTATTGTAAACAATGGTTGGTATTATGATTATGGTACGGGAAAATCTGGAAACATAATTGATTTGATAATAAATGCAAACAGTTTAGGTTCCGATACAGAGGGTTTTAAACAAGCTTGTAGAAAAGCGGAAGATTTATTAAATATGCCGAGAACAGGCAATTATTCAGGAATAAGTAATTATGAAGAAATTCAAAAAGAATATTTGCCAGAATTATCTGAAGATATTTTAAATCAATATTCGAAAAATAAAGAAGAAAATGAGCAATTATTTAATTCAATTACTAAAGGTCTTTGTAGAAATTTAAGTAAACAATTAACTTCTTATGTTATAGAAAAATTAAACATTTCGCTATATATAGAAGAAGTTACAACAAAAAATGGTTTTTCTTTTATTGATAAGAGAGCATTTGTTCCGCTATACGATAAGGATAAAAAAGTTTTTAATTTTGTTGCCTATAATAGAAGCTCTGGTCTAAAAGCAATAAAAAGAAAGGGTGGAAAACCCGCACTATCTGGTGAAGATTTCATTGAACAGTATGATAAAAATATTCTTTGGGTTGAGGGAGATAGCGATTATGTACACTCTCAAGCCTTAGATATTCAAAGCGTAACAGGTGGTTCTGCTTCAATCAGAATAAAATCTTTTTTACCTCAATTAAAAGGTAAAAATATACATTTTATTGTTGATAATGATGCTGCCGGTGCAACAGCAATTGCTAGATGGTTTTTAGAAATTAAAGATTATAATGTAGAAGCTGATGAAAAAGATAAAATTGGAATGAAGTTTTTTTGGTGGTCTTCTTTATCGAAAGACAAAGCATTGGATATCTTTAAAGATGAAATAGAAAAAAGATTAACTTCGAAACTTGATCCAAATATCCAAGAAAAAGTTTACAAATACACAAAAGAAATGAAATTAACATCAATAATTAAGGATAATTATCCAAGAAAAAAAGGTTATGATTTTACAGATTTTGTTGGTGATTTTGGAATTGAAAGAACAAAAGAGGTTTTTTCAAAATTCATATAGTCCCTTTGGGACTACACAAAAAAGAAAGATAAAATATTAAAGATTTTTATCAAACCATTCCGCAACCTCAGAACGAACAGTGTGCACAAGTTTTACTCCTGCAACAAAAGAATCGGATGTTGCAATACTGGTCATTTTTGCTAAACTGTTTCGATGTTCTGTTAAAAAAGGATGATCTATTTGACCCCCATCACCCATAATTAAAAATCTACTATCTTGACCAGAGCGAGTCCCTACAAGCTTTAATCCTGAGCTGGAAAGGTTTTGCCCTTCATCGACAATAATGAGCTTATTGTCAATTGATACACCTCTCAAATGAGCTATATCAACAACTTGAATGTTATATTCTTTCATGAATATCGTAGTGCTGTCTTGTTTATCAAAATGGTTATTACTTTCTTGATATTTAGAATTGGCAATGTATGCAGTTTTTGGGTTTTCTTTCATTCCATCTACAATGGTATTAATAGCAGAATAAAGAGGAGACATAAAAGGATCAAGCTTGGTGTCCTCCCCTCCTTTTCTGAAACCAAGTTCAGATTGCTTATCATTTGATGTGACAGTATTTCTAGTATATATAATACCATCAACAGTCCCATCATTAACCATTTTTATTCCAGCCAACAAAGCAACTAAGGTTTTTCCAGAGCCAGTAGAACCAGATACAGCTGTAACTTTATTTTTAGGATGAGTTAAGATATAATAATATATTGCTTGTTCTCGCTTTCTCCAAGAAAGAGGAGAATCTTTCATAATACCAGTTTCTCTATCAAAATCGATAAGTTCAATTTCATTCCCAACCTTAATCCCAAACTCAACTCTACCAGATTCATACTCAATAACCTGACCGCTTTCCTGTCTCTTTGCCATCTCTATAAATTTAAATTGAGTAAAATCTGTAAAATTTTTGTCAACAGATAAGACAGCTTTCAATAAATCACCTTTTATCTTGTTATTATTATCTCTTTCTAAGGATTTAGGTGGAGTTTTAATTTCAAACATAAATTTTTGTTCATTAGCAGATTTAAAACTATCGTTTTTAACAATTTCACTTAGACCACCAGAAACATCATGATAAAGATTTAATGCATTATCTGTTGAAATTAATATCATTCCATAATCCAATGCAATTTCAGAAATGCATAAATCATTTATTTCACTCCCCATACTGACAGATTTTTCGTTAATAGCTCTAAAATTATTTCTAATAATAGAGTATAGGCTAACAGTCTGATCATTGAAAGAAAAATCAAATTCTACAATAGAATCTTTCTTGCTAATACTTTTTCTTCTATGATTGCTTATTCCATTAAATATTTCCTCAAAAGGAATGTTGATTCTTTTGCGAGAAGAGGATCTAAAGAATTCCCTAGATTGAAAGCAAGCATTGCCATCTCCTGTTTTTTTAAGATTATTAAGCTCCCCATAAACAACATTGTTTATAAAAACAAGGTTGGCACCATTATCGCATAAACGAATAATATTTTCAGGATCATCAATTACTGCAGAAGTATCCATCATATATATTTTTCTTTCATTTTTCGCAATTTTATTTTTTTGTTTTTTTTGTCTTTGCATTATAAATTCCTTTGTTCTTGTTTTATTTTCTATTTTTAACTATCCATTTGCCATCTTCCATTTGAAACAAATAAATTTTATTACCCATATGAATAAAATCATATCGATCATCAGTTATTGCTTGAACAACATGAAAGTGTTTATGCTTAGGAGTAATCACATCAATCGATTGATAGAAGATATTACCTGAAGGTGCAAAAGAATATGTTTTTTCAGTCCTATATATATGTTTATTTCCTTTGAAGATTTTTACATAGTGTTTATTGCTATTTAAAGTTTTACACCCATATTCATAATCACACCCTACACTATATAATCCATTGTAAACTAAAGCATTAGATGAAATTTTTCCATTTTGAACATAACTTGCTGTCCCAAAAATAACTTTTTTAGGATCAAAATTAATTTTATCAGAATAGACATATTTTGTTTTAGAAGTGTTAATCATTTGATGTAAGTCTCTTCGTATATTAGATAAATTATCTAAAGAATCAATTTCGTTTTTAAGAATAGACATGTGGATTTTAGTACCGAATTGAACTTTATTGATATATTCTGTTCTTACAATTTTGTAAGGTATTTTAAATTCAACAATATTAAAAAGTTTTTGCCCTCTTTCTGTAATTACACTATTTACATATTCAATAGAATAAAAGTGTTTATTGAGGACATGACCTCGAACTCCAAAATCATTTAAACCAGTATATAAACCATATTTACTTCTTTGTAAGATTTCATTAAAGAGGCTTTTACTTTTTTCTGGACTAAATCCATTTTGATACTGTACTAAACTATTCTTAAATACATTAGGGGTGTGGTTTGAACAACCAGAAAAAGCAACAAGAGTTACAAGAGCGATTGATGCTGTTTTTAAAATATACATTTATTATCCTTTTTTATAATTATACTATTTTTTTTAAAAAAAATAACCTAAATTTCTTCAGGTTTTTCAATGTAATATCCTTGTCCATAAATGACACCAAGCTCAATTAATTCATTTTTTACTTTTTCTGATTCAATCTGAGTTGCAACAACATCGAGGTCGTGTTCTTTTGCAAACATTACAATATATTTTATAATGTTTCTTGTGTTATTTCTTCTAGAGGCTAAACTCTTCACAAGAAAAGACGAAATCTTTACTTCATTAAATAATTCGGAATATGACAATAATAAGAAATCAAATGATGACATTGAAAAATTGTCAACAGAAAGAATATATCCATTTTCTTTTAATTTTGATAATTTTTTAGACAATTCTTTGAAATCGAGAATTTCATTGTCTGTATTTTTTACTTCTAAGGTAATTCTACCTTTAACATTTTGATGGGTTATTGCTATAAGAAGAAGATGTTCAAATATACTATCAATAAATAATTCATTTATTTCCATATTGATAGAAACTTTAAACCCAGGTTTCTCAGATAATCTATCTAAGTTATAATCCATCAAGTCTTTGAATATTAAAATTTTATCTTCATTTTTCTGAAGGGAATTTAAAAAGTCTGATGGATAAAACATCTCTTCTCCATTTTTCATTCGAATGAAAGCTTCATTATTTTTAACAACATTAGTTTTTAGATTAACGACTGGTTGATAAAAAGAAATAACGAAACGAGATTGTATCATAGAAAGAATATTTTCTAATTCTAGCTTAGGTCTATTCATTTTTTTCTCATTAAATAAAACTACCGAGTCTCTTGTTAATTTAGCTCTATATAAAGCAATATCAGCAGAGAGTAATGCTTTTTCTACAGATTCGACAAAATCATATGTCGTATTAACACCAAAACTAACTGTAATATTAAATGGTTCATTCTTTTCATTTCTAAATTCAATATTTTTTATAATTTTTCTTATCCTTTCGATAAAAGAAATAACACTAGAAGCTTCAATAAAATTGTTTTTGCTTAATACTATTAAGAATTCTTCGCCCCCAAGTCTTATAAAATAATCTTTTTCTTTTTCTGTTCTTATAGAAGATTGTATAGTAGAGGTGAGTTTTTTTAATACGACATCTCCAATATTATGACCATAATCATCATTTACTATTTTAAAATGATCAATATCTATCATAACAAATATATAATCATTCACATCGTGTTTTTTGAAAAAAGAATCTAAAAAATCACGATTATAAGCACCTGTAAGAAAGTCTGTAATAGATTTTTTATATATTGAAGAATTTCTTTTTTCTGATTTTAAAGAGAATATTAAAAAAGAAATTTCAAGTAATATAATAATAGCAAACATATAAGGAATCATTTTTTCATGAGAAAAGTAAAAACATAAATAAGATAAAAAAAGAATAGTTATTATTCCATGCCAAAATATTATGATTTGATTTCTTTTATATGTATTCATTACTTCTCCAATATTTGATTTATTTTTTTAATGTTTAATTCTTTCCTAGTCTTTATTTCACCTAATAAAAACTTCACCTGAATATAATATTCAAGAGAAGAAAGCTTTGTGTTGTTTTGATTATATCCTTTTTTTGCCAACAATTGATGAAAACACAATGATAAAAAATTTTGCATTATTATTTCTTTTTCCATATTTATAATTTTCATAAAAGCTAAAAGAAAAGGAACAAGTTCTGATATATCACAAGATGTCTTAAATAAAAATATTTCTTTAAAATATACTACTTTTAATTCATAATACTCAATA
>JALUMP010000118.1 GCA_027039745.1 Candidatus Parcubacteria bacterium | reverse complement strand
CAGTTTCAGTCTGGGACAAGACTATAAATAATCAAAAGCTCTAAGTTGTAGATAAAAGAACAATCATGTTCTAATATTTTACAACTCAATCTTTTGAAGCCCAATCGTCTTTAGCGGTTGGGTGATTCAAAAAAAAGGTGTTCATCGATTTTCCAATAAGGAAAAATATTAAATATCTAAAATGGATTTTAATTTTGCTTCTAAAAATTCAATCTCTCTTTTTCTTTCTTCTTTTGCTAAAGTTAATACTTTCAACATAACAATATTAGCTTGAATCTTTTCATCAGAACTAAAAAATGATTCTTCTGTTTTTCTTTTTTTAGCTATTATCCCTAAATATTGTTTAGCCAAAATTATATCATCTTCTGAATATTTAAAATGCCTTTTAATTTTCATTAATCTGGACTCTACTTTTAATACATCACTCATTTCAATATCAGATACAGGAATAGGAAAAACAGTAGAACATAAGTCTTTTAAAACTTTTTGTGCAAGTTTTTCTTCTTCTTTTGAAAATAGATCTGATATATATGTGTCTGTAAAAAGATATTTTAAAAAATGAACTATCTTTGTCTTTAAAGATGTTGAAATTCCAACTTGATGCTCATTTATAACTTTTGTAGCATACATTGCAATAATTTTATAATCACTATCTTTTAATGATTTATAAAAATTATCAGGAGTTGCATTAACATCATCCCAAAAAGCTGCTGAAAAATTATTTGCTTTATTGCAAGATTCTAATCGTATAATCTTAGGCACAACAAGACTCCTCAATTACAGGAATATTTAGACGTCTTAAAAAACTAGACTCTGGTTCGTTCAAAATATGCACATCATCAGCTTGCTTTACAATACTTTCATTGGTATACATAAACTCCCCTGTAATATTGTTTCTAAAAATAACATCACCATCGGAAATAAAAACTTTTAGAGTATTTGAGCCAACTAAATATTCTGTCCAATTGTTTATATCCTCATCTTCTACTCCATTCTCTTGTACTGCTAACTCAAAAATATCTTCATCTTTATCCTCATCATAAATAAATGCGACAAAGACACCAATTGGAAATGTCTGATTTACAATAGTTGTATCAATAACTTCTTCTCTTTCCTTTCCTAAAAAAACTACTTCTTTCATTTTTTTCTCCGTTTAAACCATTTTAAAATTTTACTCAAAAGAGTAGAATGGTAACTCTATTATAAAAATAGTTAATTTTTATCAAAAAATCAACAAGTTTTTTAACTTTTAAAACTTTATTGTATAATAGATAAAAATATGGTATAATAAATAAAAGTTTAGAAAGGAATATTAATGAAAGAAGGTCTCGTAGTTGTTAGTTTATTTGATGGTTTGTCTGGAGGTAGACTCTCTCTTGAACAATCTGGTGTTAAAATAAAGAGATACTATTCATCAGAGATAGATAGAACAGCAATATGTATTTCTTTAAAAAATTATCCAGACAATATTCATCTTGGAAATATTCAAGATATTAGTATAAAAAGATTACTTAATGGCAATGTCTTAATTGCAGATAAATATGAAGAAGATCCTAGCAATATTCTTCTTATTGGAGGCTCACCTTGTCAAGGATTTTCATTCGCTGGAAAACAATTAAATTTTGAAGATCCAAGAAGTAAGTTGTTTTTTGAATATATTCGTATTTTAAATGAAATTAAACCAAAATATTTCTTTCTTGAAAATGTTAAAATGAAAAGAGAATATGAAGAGGTAATTACTTCTTATATGAAAGTAACTCCTATTAAAATAAATTCTTCTATTCTTGGACCACAATTAAGATCCAGATTATACTGGACTAATATTGAATATTCGGAAATTACAGATAAAGGTACTGAACTAAATAGTATCTTAGAAAATGGATATGTAGATAGAACAAAGAGTTATTGTATTGATGCTAATTATGGTAAAAGTGGGAATCTTAAATCATATTTTGCCTCATCAAGAAGACAACTCGTTTTTAATGATAAAGAGTCTTATGAAAAAGCACAAGAAGCATACCTTGCTGGCAATTATGCGATAAAAGGATTGGCTAGAATATTAACACCTATAGAAGCAGAGCGAGCTCAAGGACTTCCTGATAATTACACTGAGTGTGAAAATGTATCAAAATTCAACAGATATAAAGCTATTGGTAATGGATGGAGTATTTATATTATTAATAGATTCTTTAGAAACTTATCATGATTTGGAATCTCCTCATAGATAAATCTAGGGGCTTTCTTTGTAAGTTTTTTTGGTAAACCTCTCCGTCCTAAAAGGCAGAGTTTTAAATTCTCTGCATGGCAAAAATTTCTGTTAAAGTTTCTCTATTTTATCGTAATCATTTTTTGATAATGCAATTTTATAACTCTTTTGAAGCAACCCTACTCTTGAATCATAATTCTTATACATTGAATAATCTCCATTTAAAACATTCATCATAATAGTTTCATGTACATTCTGTATACTAATATCTGGAAAAGCCTTTTTTATCCTCATTGTTAATTCTGATATTCTTTTTTCATATTCCTTTGGCAATTTCTTTTTTATATTATTTATACTATTCTCCTGTATTCCTTTTTTTTGTAAAAATGATAATATTTTATTTTGTTCCAAATTGATTTCTTTTTTGTTGTCAATTTCTCTTTGTTCCAGACTGATTTCTTTTTTACTATTGATTTCTTTTTGTTCTGTTATAAAATTTATATTTGCAAAAGCATTAGCTGAAATTAATATAAAAATAATGATTTTTGATGTTTGATTCATTTTTTTCCTTTTAGTATTCATTTCTTCATTATTATACCAAAAAATAATAAATCTTTTAGTTTGAAAATTTTAAAAATATTAATTAAAATGCTTGATATTATCTAAATTGTATGATATAATTGTGTGAACTAAAATAGTCACAGTATTAGATGTCTGATGGAATGTAACAAAAAGGAATTTTATGAATAAACAATATACTGTATTATCTTTATTTGATGGTATATCTGTGGGACAACTTTCTTTAAAAGAATTGAATATTAATATTTCTAATTATTATGCTTCTGAAATAGAACAATCTTCTATGGATGTCACTGAATATAATTTTCCTGAAACTATTTTCATTGGTGATGTTCGTAAAATAAACACAAAAGAATTACCTAAAATAGATTTATTGATAGGAGGTTCTCCTTGCCAAAATTTTTCATTCGCTGGTAAAAAAAAAGGAATGGTCACTAAAACAAAAGAGGAAATTTTAACACTAGATAGATACCTACAACTTAAAAAAGATGAATTTGAATTTGAAGGTCAGTCATATCTATTTTGGGAATATATAAGAATACTTAAGGAACTCCAAAAAAAGAATCCAAATATAAAATTTTTCTTAGAAAATGTAAAAATGTCTCAAAAATGGAGAGATGTTATTACTGAGAATATTAAAGTTTTTCCCACCCTTATTAATTCAAAAATTGTTTCTGCCCAAAATAGAGAAAGGTTATATTGGACTAACATTGTAGAACAAGAACAAATAAACATAGTAGACCGAAAGGTAAGAATATCCGATGTTATAGATAAAAATATCCCCATTGAACTAAAAAAAATTCCTGTCAGAAACAAAGTGCTTTTAGAAAAAAATAATAATATTTATTTATGTGCTGCAATGAGAGGGCGCTATGTCGATAAATCGAAAACAGTAACTAAACAAATGCTAGAAATACGAGATGATCAAAAAACAAATGCTATAACTACAGTTCAAAAAGACAATATTCTTATTTTTATTCAAGATAATATTTGTTATTCCCGAAATTTTACAGAATTAGAATTGGAAAGATTACAAACATTACCAGATAATTATACTAAATTTTCTAAGCAAGCCAATATACCAAAAACAAAAAGAAAAAAAATGATAGGAAATTCTTGGACAAAAAATATTGTTAAGCTTTTTTTCATTCATTTGAAAAAGTAAAATTTTAGTAAATTATTAAAAAATATTAATGAAAATGTTGATAGAAGTAGGAAGTTTCTATCAATATAAAATATATGTAAGACATAAAACAAAATTCCAAAACAAGAAAAAGTGAAAAATCAAGTTTTGATTATATAATTGTACTATTCAATAGTTAACAATCAGCTAATGTTAAGTATTACTTCGATATAATATAGGTAATTAATTAATATAAAGGATATACTTTATGAAAATTTTACAATGTGATATTAATGGTTGTTCAAACAATTCCATTAATTCAAAAATAAAAATTTATGAACTTTCAGCTGCTCTATCAGAACAATCAGGCTATAAACATATATGTAAAACACATCTTTCAGAATTAGGGGATAATACTATTATTGATGAGCAGGAAGAAAAAGTTATATTGATGGCTGATATTAGGGGTGGAGACTTATCTAAAATCACCATCTATACTGATGGTGCATGTAAAGGAAATCCAGGAAAATCTGCTTCTGGAATTGTAGTTTATAAAAACAATGAAAGACCTATTTTATATTCTAGTAATTATGAAGAAAACGGTACAAATAATACTGCAGAGTTGAAAGCTTTTTATCAAGGACTTTTAATTGCTAAAGAAGAAAGTTTATATTTCAATAAAATAACAATCAAGTCAGATTCTCAATATACGATTAATTCTATTACAAAATGGGCAGCTGGTTGGGAAAAAAATGGTTGGAAAAAGAAAAATGGTGAAATTAAAAATTTAGAATTAATAAAAAAGATTTATTACCTATATCAAAATTTAAAAGAAATGTTAATGGTTGAATATGTAAAAGGTCATGCTGGAATTGAAGGAAACGAGCTAGCTGATTTTGCTGCTAACAAGGGTATTGAACTTCAAGCGGTAAATAAAATTGAATTGGAAGAAGATATTTCTTCTTTACTTTGCATATAATTTTAAAAAAAGGAATAAAAATGAAAACTATTTTATTAATATTATGTTTCGTATCTTTTAGTTTTGCTTCTGTTAGTGCGAATAAAACTCTTGATTTTTTAAAAAATAGAGCTTTGTCTAAAAAGGAACAAAAAATAATTGATGAGTTAAAGGCACAGCAAAAAAACAATGTTGAAAAAATACAGCAAAATCAAATTATCAAAGATAAAATCAATACAATAAATATGAAAGATACTAAAAGTTTATTAATGAAAAATAGTGAACAAGGTGTTTTTCAAAAATGTTTAGAAAGTGCTGATACTTTTCAAAAACAACAAAAATGTGCTAATGAATATAGAAAAGCTATTGATGAAAAGAAAAGTTTTCATTAAGAGTTATAATATAGTTCACAATACTCGTTTTTTAAACGATATTAATTAAAATCAAGGAGAACAAATGAATGACTTAACACGAGAGGAATTCAATCAAAAAATTGGACAATATCAGACTTCTGATGCCCCCATTGAAGTTAAAGAAAAGGCAATTCAAGAACTTCAATCTAAATATCCTGAATTTACAGATTTAACAGAAAAATTTGACAAGATAAAAGAAGATATAAAAGAAAGTGCTGGAGATACTTATGATGTCTGGAGCTAGAAAAAAAATTTCTTCAAAATTGAGTAATGCAATAAATCTTACTTATGAAATTTCTCATATAGAATGGGAAAAAGTAAAAAAAATTGTTAAAAGTAAAGATCTTGAAATTGAAGAACTTAAAAGACAAAATGATTTTTTACAAATGGAGTTAGATAAATCCATTGATAGGAATAAGTTTTTGGAAGAAAACCTTCTTTCTACACAACTTCAGTTATCTAAAACAGAAGAAGCTCTTTATATCGAAAAATCAAGTATGGATTCGGTCTTATCTAAATTAAAATCAAGTTTAAACAAACTAGATGAGTACAAGTTAGTTGGAAGAAGAACAATTTCTTCATTGGACATTACAACTTAAAAATTACTATTGAATAAATATATTTATTTGTTCAATAGTTTGACAATATCTCTTTTCAGGGAAAACAAAAAAAAGGATAAAAAATGACAGTGCTCTCTCTTTTTGATGGAATGTCTTGTGGACAACAGGCATTACTTAAAAATAATATTAAACCCACTTATTTTGCTTCGGAAATAGATTCTTATGCAATGAATGTAACTAGATACAATTTTCCTGAAACTATTTTCATTGGTGATGTTCGTAAAATAAACATAAAAGAATTACCTAAAATAGATCTATTGATAGGGGGTTCTCCTTGCCAAAATTTTTCATTCGCTGGTAAACAAAAAGGAATGGTTACTAAAGAGAATATTACAATTGAATCATTAGAGCATTACTTGGAATTAAAAAATAAGGATTTTGAATTTGAAGGACAATCTTATCTATTTTGGGAATTTGTTCGAATTTATAAACTTTTAAAAAAGAGAAATCCTCAACTTAAATTTTTACTTGAAAATGTAAAAATGAAAAATGAGTTTAAATCAGTAATAGATTCTGTTCTTATGGTTGATGGTGTCCTTCTAAATAGTTCCGATTTTTCTGCACAAAATAGAGAAAGATATTATTGGACCAACATTGTTGACCTTAAAAATGTTTATATTGAAAAATTGGATATAAATATAAGAGATATTGTTTCTTATGGATATGATGATAATGTTAAGATTGGACATTGCCAATTAAGAGATACTTCTAAGAAAAAATCTATTTGTTATCATATTGCTAATGCGACAGATATTAGTGGAAACGAAAGCATAAAAAGAGTATATCATATTTCAAAAAAATGCCCTACTCTTACAACTATGCAGGGTGGTCATAGAGAACCTAAAATCTATTTAAGAGGTAATCTTTATCGTAAGTTAAATATGCTTGAAATGGAGAGAATACAGACTGTTGAAGATGATTATACTAAATTTGGAATGAAAGAAGACAAAACTATCATTCATATTTCGAATAATCAAAGAAAAAAAATGATTGGTAATGGATGGACTGTAGATGTTATTGCCTTTATTTTTCGTTTTCTGAATTTCTAAAAAAACTTATTGTGAACTACTAAATCAAAAGCGATTCTGGATGTTTGCCTGTTAAAATTATTCAAAGAAAAAGTATCTTGGTTGGATCTTGGTATGCTAATTGGAAATTTTGATCCAAATAATTTTAGTTGGTAATTACCATCTTTAGCATATTCAACTCGAATAACAGAATTACCTGCTGCCGCAGCAAAATTAATAAAGAGAGCCAACTTTAGAATAATGCACAGATACTCTTTTTGTAACTTTTTTTGGATTAATAATTTGAATAATTTTTGAAAGTAGATAGTGTCGGTGATTTCCAATAGTTCGAATATTTGATTGAGGGTGCTGTTGTCTACCTCAACCACTAAAAACGATTGGGCTTCAAAAGATTGAATTATGAGATATTAGAACAGGATTATTCTTTTATCTACAACTTAGAGCTTTTGATTATTTATAGTCTTGTTCCAGACTGAAACTGCATCATACCTAATTCTTGAATATTTTTAGGGTAGACAACAGTACCCTCTAAAAATATGCAAACCTGATCATTAGATATAATTTCCTAAAAAATAGGAAATAAAAATGAAGAAATATATTACAATTTCAGAAGCTTCGACATTATTAGGAGTGAGTGTTTGCACTCTCCGTCGTTGGGACAGAGAGAATAAACTCAAATCAGATATTCGAACTATTGGAAATCACCGACGCTATCTACTGTCAAAAATTATTCAAATTATTACTCCAGAAAAAGCCACAAAAAGAGTGTCTGTGTTATTCTCGAGTTAGCTCTCACGACCAAAAAGCAGACTTGGCTAGGCAGGCATTAATCCTTAGAGGATATGCCATAAAGCAAAATATACTTAATTTTATTGAGATAAAAGACCTCGGCTCTGGATTAAATTTTAAGAAGAAAGGTTTAAAAAAGCTTATAAAAATGATTATAT
>JALUMP010000117.1 GCA_027039745.1 Candidatus Parcubacteria bacterium | reverse complement strand
ATATTAGAATATGCTCAATTGTATCAACAGTTAGGTTCATTTATTCGTGGAAAATAATTAATAATATACATGACAACAATTAATCAATTAGTTAGAAAAAAAAGAAAAAGTCCTATAAAAAAACCGAAAGCGGTTGTTTTAAGGAAGGGGTTTAATTCATTAAAGAATAAACCAACAGATTATTATTCTCCTTTTAAAAGAGGGGTTTGCACAAAAGTAACAACAAAAAATCCAAAAAAACCAAACTCTGCTGTTCGTAAGATCGCAAGGGTTAAATTAACAAATGGAATTGAGATCACTGCTTATATTCCAGGAGAGGGTCATCAATTACAAGAACACTCTGTAGTCCTTGTCCGAGGTGGTAGAGTAAAAGATATTGGTGTTAGATATACTGTTGTCCGTGGGAAATTAGATGCCACATCTGTTGATGGAAGAAAACAAGGTAGATCTCGTTATGGAGTTAAGAAATCTAAGGGATAAAAATAATAAAAAATATGAGAAGAGCACATAAAAAAATAGATAGGTTGGTTCCCGATCTAAGATATGATTCAAAAAAAGTAGCACAGTTTGTAAATTATTTAATGCTAGATGGTAAAAAATCTATTGCTATTAAAATTTTATACGATGCTTTTGATATTATAGAAGAAAAGGGAAAAGGGAAAGCCATAGAGGTTTTTCTTGGGGCATTGAAAAATGTAGGTCCAGATATGGAGGTCAAATCAAGAAGAGTTGGAGGTGCTAATTATCAGGTCCCTATTCCAGTTTCTCCAGAAAGAAAGTTAGCTTTGGCGATGAGGTGAATTATCAAATTCGCAAGAGACGGAAAGGGAAAAGCTATGTCTGAAAAATTAGCTACCATTCTTTTAGATTCTTCAAATAATGAGGGTTCTGCAGTGAAAAAAAGAGAGGATACTCATAAAATGGCAGAAGCAAATAAGGCGTTTGCACATTTTGCTTGATAATTTTATAAAAACATATTAAATAAACTTGTAAAATCATTGCAAGTTTTTTTTATTTTGCTAAAATGTTCGTGTTATGACAAAGGAAATAAAAAATACAAAAAGAAGGATAAGGAAAATTCCATTTAAAAATATATGTAGAAATAGAGGAAGACATTGTGTTAGATTGATTAAATTATTATGAAAATTTGCACTTTTAGTATTTGTTGGATGGTTTTTATACAATACTTTATTTTTACAGCAAAACTTAGTAAGAGCAGTAGCAGATAATAACCAAATTGCTTTAACTAATTTTAGAATTTCACAAGTAAAGGTTCAAAATTCTTGTCTTGTAACTGCACAACAAGAATTATTAAAACAAGAAAAAATAGTTACTGAAGCAGGTAAAAAAGTAACAGAAGAACAAAAAAAAGCTTTTGCACAGGATGTGTATAATAGGTGTTTAAATTTTGAAGGATGAGGTTTTTTGGTTAAACAACCAAAAGTTCAAAATAATTCTAAAGCACAAGTAAAAGAAAAAAAGACAGCTCAGACAAAGGAAAAAGTAGAAGAAAAAAAATAAAACTAATAAAAATATAACAAAACACTTTTACAATAAAAAGTGTTTTTTTGTTTTTTGTTTTTTTCTGTTTTTGTTGATATAATTTAAAGATATGAGATATGAAGTTCCACAATTCATTGATATAGAAGATAAATTATTTGGCCCGTTTTCGTTTAAGCAAGCTGTTTATGTGATTGGTGGTGGAGGTGGTGCGTTTGCAATTTTTAGGATTTTGACTATGTTGTTTCCTTGGATGCCTATTCCTTTGGTTTTAACTGTAGCTGTTTTACCTCTTGCATTTGGTGCCGCTTTAGCTTTTGTAAAAATTAACAGAAGACCTTTTATAAAGTTTCTAGAAGCTTATTTGAGATATCTTATGGGATCTAAAAGATATATCTGGAAAAAATCAGCTAGAAAAAAACAAACAATAAAACAAAAAAGACAAGAACCACAACCGATGAGTGTAAACCAAGAATATGTTCCAAAAATTAATAGATCAAAATTAAAAGATTTAGCACTTTCATTAGATATGGAAGATTTTGATAGTTAATTAGTTTTTTATAACAAAAATGAAAAAAAAGAGAGGTTTTGATTTGGCAGAGAAGAGGTTGGATGTTTTATCTAAATCTTTTTTTTCTTTTTTATTGAAACAAAATGCAGGACAAATAGTTTTGGATTTAGGATGTGGTAGTGGTTGAGTTGGTATCGCTGCAGCTTTTTTACATCATAAAGTTTTTATGTATGATATTGAAGATAATTTTGATTTATCTAAAAAAGTTGATTTTTTGACTAATGAGTTTTATACAAAAATTTTGTTTCAGGTCAAAGACTTAACAAAAATAACTGCTAATATGTTCCCTAAAAAAGTAGATTTAGTTTATATTGGTAGTGTTTTACATTATTTTAAATATAAAGATGCTAAAAAAATATTAAAAATTATTCGTAATAAATTAAAAAAAGGCGGAAGGATTTTTGTTTCTGTTTCTGGAATAGACACAGAACTTGGAGTCGGATATAAAAAATCTTGCCCCATTAATAATAGATTTTTTTTAGTAAGTGAAAAAAATATGAAAAGATTTTTTATTACAGAGCCTGTTACTTTATACAAAAAAAGAGAATTTATTGATTTATTTGAAAATTTAGATTTTAAGGTTATAGAAATAAAAAAAACAGCTTTTGGAAATTTTAAAGCTGTATTTGAAAAATTATAGTTTGAATATTTTTAAAATTGGTTTGGTTGTAGTCTTCCATATTTTTTTTATATTTTTTAAAATTTCATTATTGCCAGTATCTTGGTTGTTCTTTGCAAATAATATTGAGCCATAGGCTGTATAATAGTCAGTATGTTCATCAGACATGTTTTGAAATGGTTTTTTTATAGGTAATGAAAGTTTTGACTTAAAGATATCTTCTATTTTATCTATTTTCGCCCCTCCGCCAATTAAAATAATACCACCAGGTAACATTTTTTCTCTATTTCATTTTTTTAAAGTATCGTTGATTTTTTTAGCTATTGAATTTAATTCTGATTTTATTATTTTTTTTGCAACAGAATCTTTAATTTTATTTTTTTTAATTTTTTCTGCATCTGAGATACTTATTTTTTTTTCTATAGCAATTTTTTTAGTAATATCTTTTGAACCATTTTTAAATACTTGGAGATGTATTGGCTTATTATCTTCAATTAAAAGAATTGTTGTTTTTTCAGCACCATAATCAACCAATAAACAACCTGATTTTTTATCAATAGTGGAAATAGCGATTTCAGATGCTGCTTGGGGGGCTGCCACATATCCTTCAATGGGTAAATCGTGATTGTTAATAGATTTTTCTAAATTAGATAAGTGATTTTCTGGGTATGTAAGGAAAAAAATATTAGTTTCTAATTTTTTTACCTTTAGTCCTTCTGGGTTATCAAAATGTTTAAAACCGTCTAGAATATAACTTATAGTTTCGGTATGAATGATATTTTTTTTGTGTTTTTTGTATAAATTGATTTCAGCTTGTTTTTGCACATTTTCGATATCTGTAGACAGAATGGTTCGGTTTCGTAATTGTTGTATAATAGTAATGTATTCTGAACTTAATCCATCACCGTCTATAGAAAGAAAGACTTCTTTTGCTTTGCTAGCTTGGGGTGTTTTTTTGTAAAATGTATTTAATGCATTATTAAAAGATTTACTAAAATCTTTTTTGTTATTTATGTAACCAAATGATATTCCAGATATTGGATATGAATTTTTAGAAATAATTTTATGTTTAGTTTCATTATTTTCATATCCAACTAAGACAATTTTCATATTTTGACTTCCCAAGTCTATTCCCATTAAATAGTTTTGATTCATTAATTACTATTATATATTATTTTAGATAAAAACAAAAATGTGATAGAATTGTTTCCGTTTATGAAAAACAACAAAAGAAGTAGTATAAGAAAAAAAAGAATAAAAAGAATTATTCTAGAGAGATTGTTACTATTGAAAAAACAAAATAAACGAACAGCTCTACAAAAAAGGTTGTCAGTAGTGAAAAAAAAGAACAAGAGAAATATCTTTAAAAGAATCTTATTTTTATTCTTATTCTTATTTTTTCTTGGTGCAGGATTCTTTTTGCTGTGAGTTTCTTCTTTAAAAATACCAGATATAAATGTTATTCACCAAATGAAGATAGCTCAATCTACTAAAATATATGATAAAAATGGAGAATTGTTGTATCGGTTATATGGTGATGAATCAAGAACAGTTGTGCCAATTTCTAAAATTTCTAAACATGCTTTAGATGCTGCTGTTGCTGTAGAAGATAAAGATTTTTATGAACATAACGGGGTTAAACCAACTTCTATTATCAAATCAGCATATGAAAATTTAACACACAAAAGAAGATACTCTCGTGGTGGTTCTACTATTACTCAACAAGTGATAAAAAATACTATTTTAACCCCGGAGAAAACAATTACTAGAAAAATAAAAGAAGCTATTTTGGCATATAAGTTAGAAAAGATATGATCTAAAGAGCAGATTTTAGAATTATATTTAAATGAAACTCCTTATGGTAGCACAATATATGGAGTTGAAGAGGCGGCTGTGTATTATTTTGGAAAACATGCAAGTGATTTATCTATTGAAGAGTCTGCATATTTAGCTGCAATGACACAAGCACCAACTACTTATTCACCATATGGTAAACATAGAAAGTTATTAGATGAGAGAAAAAATTTAGTTTTAACTTTAATGCTAAATCAAGGATATATTAATTTAAAAGAATTTAAAGAAGCTAGAGATACAGAAATAAGTTTTACTTTAAAGAAAGGAAATCAGAGAATTAAGGCTCCTCATTTTGTAATGTTTGTAGTGAAAAAATTGGAAGATGAATATGGTGATGATGTTAGAACTGCCGGATTAAAGGTTTATACAACTTTAGATTTGAAATTACAAGAAAAATTAGAAAAAATTGCTAAAGATAGTATTACAGAAGCCTCTAAAAAATTTAAGGTAAGCAATACAGGAATTGTGGCAATTGAAACACAAACTGGGCATATTTTAGCCATGGTGGGTTCTAAAGATTATTTTGATAAAACAATAGACGGAAAATACAATATTGCAACAGCTTTAAGACAACCAGGGTCTTCCTTTAAACCCATTGTATATTTGGCAGCATTAGAAAAAGGTTATACTCCTAAAACAGTTTTGTGAGATGTAGATACTGAATTTTCAGTAAGATGTAAACCAAAATTTGATGAAGATGGAAACAAAATTATTTTATCAAAGGCAACAAAAAAAGCACTAGGTTGTTATAATCCCCAAGATTTCGATGGAAAATTTAAGGGTCCAATGCTTTTAGAAAATGCGTTACCTGAATCTAGAAATATTCCTGCAGTGAAAGCTTTGTATTTAGTTGGTGTGAAAAATGCTATTGAAAGAGCAAAAGAATTTGGTGTTAAATCATTAGATAAATCACCAGATTATTATGGGTTAAACTTAGTTCTTGGGGGTGGTGAGGTTAAGCTTTTAAATATGGTGTCTACATATGCTACTTTCGCAAATGAGGGAGTAAGAGTGGAACCGTCATCGATTACAAAAATTGAGGATAATAAAGGAAAAACAATTTATGAGTCTGAAGTGAAACAAACCAGGGTGGTAAAATCTAAATATGTTCAACATTTAAATAAGATGTTATCTAATAATGATTTAAAGCGTCCGACTTTTGGTTCTTATTCTCCTTTATATTTTTATGATAGAGATGTTGCTTCAAAAACAGGAACAACAAATGATTATAAAGATTTTTGAGCAATAGGGTATGACCCTGGGGATGTCGCTGTTGGGGTTTGGGTTGGAAATAATGATAATACATCCGGAGAATCTTTTGCTGCTGGTAAAACAGCTCATAAAATTTGAAAAAAAGCCATGACAGAAGCTCTCAAAGATTACCCAATACGAAGTTTTCCAGATCCAGAGCCATTAGTTAGTTCAGAAGATAAGAATGTATTTCGTGGAATATATGTTGGTGGAACATCTATCAAAATAGATACTGCAACTGGTAAATTAGCAACAGAAGATACACCAGAAGAATTTATTAAAGAAATAGTTATTCCAGATTATCATTCAATTCTACATTGAGTTAATAAAGAAAATCCACGAGGTCCAATCCCAGAGCATAAAGATGGATTATATGAAAATTGAGAAATAGGAGTTCAGGAATGAGCAAAGGGGCATAAAGATAAAGTAACACAGGATATTCAGGATTCTTTAGGGGAGTTGATAAATGTTTTTGGTGATGTTGATGGTTTTATGTCTATCATTAATGGAGAAAGCGATGTTGAAGATAAAAATAATACTTCAGGAAAAATTTTGAAAGATGACTTAACATTTAAAATATTATCTCCCGGAGACGGTGATTTGTATAGGGATGATGAATCAGTATTTATTAAAATTATAGATAGGGATTCGAAAATTATTGATTTTTCCTTTTATTTAAATGATAAATATATAGGTTCAAATCAACAAGGTAGTTTGTCTTTTGTGTTATCAGATATTGATGGAGTGCAAAACGAAAATATATTAAAAATAGTAGCAGAAGACAAAGATGGTTTTAGAACTATTCAAGAAGTTAAATTGATTCTAAGATAGTAAGTATATTATATTAAATTGATTTTTCTTAGAAATAAATGTATAATGCAACAATTATGACAGAAGTATTAAACGCAAAAAAAATAGAAAATAAAAAATTAATAGATAATTCTCACATAAGAGGGATTGTTTATGGAAAAAAAGTAAAAGAAAATGTTAAAGTAGAATTTAGCCCTCAAGATTTTTCTAAGATATATGATGAAATTGGTCAGTCATCAGTTTTTGAGCTTGATGTTGATGGAAAAAAATATGATGTTTTGATAAGAGAGATACAATACGATCATAGGACTGATAAAATTCATCATATTGATTTTTATGCTGTTGTCAACGATGAAGTTACAGACGCAACTGTTGCTATTGAATTTGTTGGTGATACAGATAATATTGCTAAAGCCGGTGGTGTAGTTAATACAGTTATTTCAGAGATTACTATTAAAGCTTTGCCAAAGAATATTCCTTCTGAATTTACAGTTGATTTATCAAATATAGATTTAGAAAGTAACAATACTATTAGAATCTCAGATCTTGATTTGCCAGAGGGGGTAGAGATTATTGGACATGACCAAGAAGATGCGATTGTATCTGCAACTATGGGGGTATCTGCAGCAGACGCAGAGGAAGCTGCAAATGATAAAGATGTTTCTGAAGTGTTGGCAGAAGAGGAAACTGAGGAGGATGATAAAAAAGAAGAGGAGAACTCTGAAAAGAAAGAGGAGAAATAATCTATTTTTTTTGTTCGCTTCTCTTGAAAGTGGGTGAAAAATATATGTATAATATTTACGAAACGGAAGCTTTTGTGATTAAAAGTCAAATAAGAAAAGAATATGATGAAAGTGTTTTACTCTTTTCGAAAGATTTTGGTTTAATTTGAGCTTCTGTTTTTTCATCTAAAAAAAGTAGTTCAAAACATAAAGGTTTTCTACAAAAACTTTCTTTCATAAAAGTTTTTGTAGTTTTAGGAAAAAATTCTTTTAGGGTTACAGGCGGAGAATTGTTGAGTAATATATGTTTTGATTATAGTAGAAAAGAAAATATTACAATTCTTTCCAGTATGTTTATTTTATTGGAAAAATTGTTGGTTTTTGGAGAAAGAGATGAAACATTGTTTGACATGTTAAGATCTTTTTATTTAACCAAAGACAAAATAACGAAAATTGATGAGATTAAATTTTTAGTTGATTTTTTAATTTATTTTGGATACTTGGGAGAGACAGAGTTGATAATTAATGATGATATGTCTAAAAAAGAATTAGA
>JALUMP010000116.1 GCA_027039745.1 Candidatus Parcubacteria bacterium | reverse complement strand
TATATATTGCAAAACTCTCACTTGATGGAAAAAAAAACAGAACAAAATATTTTTTTTGTATCTCATAAAATATATCCGTATAAAAATAAAAATAAATTCTGGATTTTAGTTTGAACACAAAATGAAAATTGAATTTTATCGAAAGTAAATGATTTGAGATTTTCTTATTTAATATTATTTTTAATAGCAGTGGCAGTTTCATTTATTATTATGTATTTTGCTTCAAAATTAATAACAGATCCAATTAAAAGATTAATTGATGGAGTGCTAAAGATAGAGAGTGGTGATTATAAACATAAAGTTGGAACAAACAAAAAAGATGAAATAGGTATATTATCTAGAGCTTTTGATAAAATGACATCGAAAATTTTAACTACCCAGAGAGAAAAAGTAAAAATTTTAGAATCTGTAAAAATTAATCTAGAAAAAAAAGTAAAAGAAAAGACAGCATCATTGCAAGAAGCACAAAATATAATTTTGCATGCATTAAAAGATGTCCAAAATGAAAAAAATAAAATTGAACAAGAAAAAGTAAAAGACGAAGCTATTTTTAAGTCTATCGGCGAAGGTTTAGTAGTTTTAGATAGTGAAGGGAAAATAAGTTTTATTAATAAAAAAGCTCAAAAAATCTTAAAAAGAGGTGATATCGAAACTATTGGTGTGGTATGGCAAAATGTTTTGATTTTGGATGGAGAAGATAGAGTTTGCAATAATAATAATATTCAAGAATCTTGTTTTGAAGAAATGTTTATAAATGTTTCAGAACATAAAATATTTCATTTTATTAGAAAAGATGGCTCTAAATTTCCTGCGATTGTTGCTGCGACTTCTATTATTTTAAATAAAAAAAATATTGGAGCTGTTATGGTTTTTCGTGATGTAACACAAGAGATGTTGGTCGATAAAGCAAAGTCAGAGTTTGTTTCTTTAGCATCTCATCAATTAAGGACACCACTATCTTCTATTAATTGATTTGCAGAAATGATACTTGCAGGTGATGCTGGTAAAATTACTGATAAACAGGAGGTTTATATGAAAGAGATTGCAAAAAGCAGTAGGAGAATGACAGATCTTGTAAATGCATTATTAAATGTTTCTAGAATTGAGCTTGGAACTTTAGCTATCGCTCCAGAGCCAACACAAATCACAGAAGTAATGGATGATGTATTAGATGAAATGAAATTATCAGCCAAAAAGAAAAGAATAAAGATTACAAAACAATATGATAGTCAAATACCTATTATTAATTTAGATAAAAAAGTAATCAGAGTAGCTCTTCAAAATTTAATTTCAAATTCAATTAAATATACTTCAGATGGTGGAAAAATTGATATTATAATAAAAAACCAAGACGATGACGTAGTTGTCTCTGTCGCAGACAATGGTTTAGGTATTCCAAAAGAATCTCAAAAACAAATTTTTGGAAAATTATATCGCGCAGATAATGTAAAAATAACAGATACAAAAGGAACAGGGTTGGGGTTATATATTACAAAATCAATTATAGAGCAATCTGGTGGAAAAATTTGGTTTAAATCTCCGACTACAAAAAGAAAAAACAAATCTGGAGAAATAGTTGATGCAGGAACTACATTTTATTGTAATATTCCAAAATCTGGAATGAAGCTAAAAAAAGGTTCAAGAGAATTATCATAAAGTTTCTTGATTTTTAGTTTTATTAAGTTATGATATTTAATAGTTATGACAGAGAAAAAAAAAGTTTTAATTGTTGAAGACGAAGCTCCATTAAGAATGGCTTTGGTAGATAAATTTAATCTTGAGGGGTTTGATGTGTTGGAGGCGCCTAATGGGAGAATTGGTTTGCAGCAAGCATTAAGGGGCAGACCAGATATTATTTTATTGGATTTGAATATGCCTGATATGGATGGTTTAACAATGGTGGAGGAGCTTCAAAAATTAGAAGGAGCTGAAAAAACACCATTAATGGTTTTAACTAATTCTTCAGCAACTGATACTATTGTAGATGTAATGAGTCATGGTATTACAGATCATTTAGTAAAATCAGATTGGTCTATTAATGATATTGTAAAAAAAGTAAAGGATAAATTAAAAATATAAAAAGAGAATAATATTCTCTTTTTTTTTAAATTTAAATTTAAATTTTATGGAAAAAGAACAAACAACAAGTGTGATAAAAAAAAATATTTCAAAAACTTTTTTAAGAACAGAAAAGACAATGGATAAGTATGTTAAATATACACAACAAATAGCAAAACAAAAAAATCCAATAAATCCTTTTGATGATATTGAGCAAAGAGCACTCAAAAAGTTTAATCATTGGTTAATTATTAAAAATGATTTTCCTTATGATGCTATAGCGAGTAAAAGTGATCTCTTATTTACAAGAAGAAAAACTCCTTTTTTGTGGAATAATTTAACACAGAAAGAAAGAGAAGAATTAGAAGAAATAAAAAAAGAATATTTAAAAAAAGAATATAACAGTTTAACAGAAAATCTTCCAAGGGGGCAAACAGCCCCAGGCCATTTTCATTTACAATTATTAAAATTATTACCAGAAAAAATTTTTTCATATGATATAGAAAATATAGAAAAAAAGATTATAAAAGAATTTAATAATTGAATGATTGTTGACAATAATGAATTTGATAAAGAATCTGAGGAAATTAATCATTTACTCTTACTAAAAAATGATAATGTTTCGAATGAAGCTTTAAAAGAATTAGAAAAATTAAAAAATGGATATTTTGCTAAACATTATGATTTATTACGAGAGTTTTTGTTAAACCGAAAAGAGAATTTTTATTTACAATTAGTTATTTTAAAAAGGGAAGAGGTTGTATAAAATATTTTTAGGATAATTCTTTAATTTGCAACGGACCCGGCCCGTTGCAAATTTTTTTATGTTTTTTAATAAGTTTTTACTTAAAAATACGAAAACTTTTTATTTAGGGGTTAATTTGAGTTTATTAGGTAGTGTTTTATATTTTTTGTGTTATTATCGGTAAAATAAAATAAAATATGAAATCACAAAAAAGTGTATTTGCTAAAAAAATTACAAAAACTTTTCTAAGAAGCGCTAAGACAATGAGGCGATATATTGAAAAGAGCAAGGAGCGCGCTTTAATGGATACACCTGAAAATCCTTTTGCTGATAATGAAAAAAACGCTATTATAAAATTTAAACACTGGCTTCTTATTGAAAATGAATTTCCTTATGATGCTATTGCCACCCAAAATCATTTACTTTTTACAAGAAGAGTTATTCCTTTTAAATGAGAAGCTTTATCTAAAGAAGAAAGAAAAGAATTGGAATCTTTGAAAAGTGGATATTTAGCAGAACATTATGATGCAGTATGGGAAAATTTACCAAAGGGGCAGACTGTGCCTGGGCATTTTCATTTACAAGTTTTAACTTTAAAAAGAGAAGATACTTAAGTAAAATTTGTTTTTTTGTGTATAATAAATCATATTATGAGTTTTTTACAAATGACAAATTTTTTTTCTTGAGGGCTTTTGATAATAGTAACAGTTTTGTTTTTGTGATTAATTCATGGTTTTTTTGCTCCTATTTTTTGAGCTATTATTTTAGGAATAGTTTTTTATCCACTTTATAAAAAAATATTAAAATTTACGAAAGATAAAGCTTCTTTGTCTTCTATTATTACAATTTTTCTAATTTTGATTTTTATTTTTACTCCTCTTTATTTTGTAACAAAATCCGTTGTTATAGAAACAAAAGGTTTTTATGATAATTTTTCTCAACAAGAGCAACAGTTATCGCAATATATTGGGAATTTAGATAATACATTAAAAGATTTTCATATTAAAATTGATAATTTAGAAGAAAAAATTAACAATAACTTAAAAAATATAATTTTTGGTTTGAAAGATCAAGTAACAACTATTGGCAAAAACACTATTAATAGTATTTTTATGTTTTTCTTTATGTTGTATCTTTTGTTTTTTATTTTTAAAGATGGTAGAAGAATAGTAAATAAGTTATCTTTTATATTACCATTAGGAAACAAAAAGGAGATTTTGTTATTTGAGCGTTTTGCTTCAATTATAAGGTCAATCTTTAAGGGAACATTAGTCGTTGCTTTGGTTCAGGGAATATTAGGTGGGATAGTTTTATATTTTGTCGGTATTGAGTCTGTTTTTTTATGAACTGTGGTGATGATATTGCTTGCTGTTATTCCAGCTATTGGTCCTGCCTTTGTAATAGTGCCTGTTGCAGTATTTTTTTTAATTAGTGGAGCTATTTTTAAAGGTAGCATTTTGTTGGTTGCAGCTTTTATAATTTCTTTGGTAGATAATTTATTAAGACCGATTCTTGTAGGTAGAGATTTGGATATGTCAGATGCTTTAATTACTGTTTCGATATTTGGAGGAATATCTTTTTTTGGGGTGTTGGGATTGGTGATTGGGCCCATTATTGCAGGAATGTTTGTTTTGGTTTGAGACTTTTTTCAAGATGAGTATAGTGATGACTTGACAAATGATTAGATTTGGTGTATTATATATTATTAATGAAGACCCAACAACAACCAAAAATAGTACAAGAGCATATTAAGTCAGTTAATAAAAGGCTTGAGAAATGCCGTTTTGAAAATAAAAAAATGAAAAACAAAGAGTTATTAGCTTTTTGTGAAGTTTTTGCAACTGTGATTAAAGATATTTTGAAAAATATAGAAGATCATAAGGTAAGAATTGAAAGAAAAGAAGGGAATTTATTAAAAAGAGATGGAGAATATTTAAGGGTAGATCTTGATATGAGTTTATTTGATTATGATACAGCTACAATTCTTTTAGGTGCTGTTGAATTTTTTACACCAAAAAATTATAATACTAACGCTCTTAGACAAAATATTAAATTTCATAATACATTAAGTGATGGGTTTAAAAATTCTTTTAATCGTTTTGATGATGAACAGGATAATACAAAAATTACAATAATGAATCATGATTTTGGACATAAAAATCTTAAAGATGATAAAAATGCTCAAAAACCACACTTTAATTTATATGCATTAATGGGGGAAGATACTAACAAAAAACAAGATACTTTTAAAATAAAAACAGTAAAAATGCATTTATTTAATATTTAAAAAAACAAAAGAAAAACTCTTTTGTTTTTTCTTTTATGTTAAAATAGGGGAGTGAAACAATCTACAGCTTTAAAAATTTTGAAAACTGGACAAAATGTTTTTCTTACAGGTTCTGCAGGAACTGGAAAAACATATCTTTTACAAGAGTATATTAATTATTTAAAATCTCATGATGTCTCTCCGGCTATTACAGCCCCTACAGGAGTTGCAGCATCACATTTAGATGGAATGACTATACATTCTTTTTTTGGGCTTGGAATACGCAATGAAATAGATGATTATTATGTAGATTCTTTAACACAAAAAAAATATTTGAATCAAAGATTAGTTAAGTTAAAAGTTTTAATAATAGATGAGATATCAATGGTTTCTCCGGAGATTTTTTCGGCCATTGATAAAATATTAAAAGCTTTTAAGTTTTCTGATGAGCCTTTTGGTGGAGTGCAGGTGATTGTTTCTGGTGATTTTTTTCAACTTCCTCCAATTTCGAAAAATAAAAAAGAAAAAAGATTTGCTTGGCAATCAGAGATCTGAAAAATATCTGATTTCTCTACTTGTTATTTAGAGGAAAAATTTAGACAAGAAGATTCTGAGCTTATAGGTATTTTGGATGATATCCGTGGTGGAGAAATCTCTGAAAAGTCTTATAAGGCACTGGCAAAAGCTGAAAAAAATAAATTTAATATATCTTTTAGACCAACAAAACTTTATACTCATAATATAGATGTAGATAGAATTAACAAAAAAGAGCTTGATGCTTTGAGCACAAAACCAAAAGTTTTTACAGCTTTGACACAAGGAAGTCAAAAAAACATTGAAAAGATTTTTAAGTCATCTTTAGTTTTAGAGGATGTAGTTTTAAAAAAAGAAGCTATTGTTTTATTTATAAAAAATAATTATGAAAAAGGATATATAAATGGAACAACTGGAAAGGTGATAGATTTTGAAAAAAACGGAGATCCAATAGTAGAGATTTTTTCTGGACGAAAAATAGTAGTAGAAAAAGAAGACTGGTCTTTAGAAAATGATGATGGAAAAATTTTGGCAACTGTTTCTCAAATACCCTTGCGTTTAGCTTGGGCTATTACAGTGCATAAGTCGCAAGGAATGAGCTTGGATTACGCTGAAATTGATCTTTCCAAAACATTTGAGACAGGGCAAGGGTATGTGGCTTTATCTCGTGTGAGAAGCACTAAGGGCTTAAAATTAATAGGTTTTAATAAAAGAGCTTTGGAGGTGGACTCTTTGATTTTGTTTGTAGATGAAAAAATGAAGAGTTCTTCAAAAAGAGCTAATGAAAAGATAAAAAAGTTTTCGGAAGAAGAGAGAGATGAAATAGAAATAAATTTTTTAGAAAAAATAGGTGCTTCTTTGGAGGAGGTAGAATATGAAACTCAAAATATTGAAGAGTTTGTTCCAAAACAAACAACATACGAAAAAACTGCAAATTTAATAGAAGAGTTTGATACTTTAGAGGAAATTGCGGAACACAGAGGTATTAGTGTTAAAACAATCTTAAAACATTTTGAAGTTTTATCTAAAAATTTTGAAGTTGATTTGTCTAAATTTAAACCAGAAAAAGAAATTTTAGTTTTGGTCCAAGAAGCTGTAGAAGATATTGGAAAAAAGAAAAGAAAAAAAGATTTTTTAGAAAATGGAAATATTAAACTAAGAGCTATTTTTGATTATTTAGATGAAGAGATTGGCTATGAAGATATTCAATTAGCTTTATTGTTTTTATAACTTTCTATTTTATGCTTTTGCAACATCCTCGGGATGTTGCAAAAAATCTTAGTGTAAAATTGAGTGGTATTTTTATGATATAATGAATATATTATGGATTTTAAAAATTATGAAAAAAGATTAGAAGATATACGAATTTGATTACAAAAAGAGTTTTCTGGTATTAGAACAGGGATTGCTTCCGTGTCTGTTCTAGATGGAGTAAAAGTCTCGGCTTATGGGTCTTTAATGCCTTTAGATCAATTGGCAAGTATTTTAGTAGAAGGGGCAAAATCACTATTTGTTTCGCCTTTTGATAAATCTGTGATTAAAGATATAGAAAAAGCAATTACAGACGCAAATTTAGGGCTTTCTGCTGCAGCTTCTTCGGATGGAATAAGACTCTCTTTTCCAGATCTTACAGCGGATAGAAGAACAATGCTTTTAAAATTAGCAAAAGAAAAAACCGAAGACGCTAGAGTATCTATAAGAAAAAATAGAGATGAGGTTTGAAAAGAAATTCAACAGAAAGAAAAAGATGGAGAAATTTCTGAAGATGAAAAATTTAGATTAAAAGAAAAAATGGAAGCTCTTACTAAAGAGTTTAATACCACAATAGATAAGATGTATGACACAAAGGAAGTAGAAATTAATGAATAACTTGACAAGTTTGGTATAATAGAGAGTAAAGTTTTGTAGTAAAGTATTAAAAGCACGCAAAGCCAAATAATTAAATAAAATATGACAGAAGAAAATAATAAAAAAGTAATAGTTTATTCAACACCTACATGTATGTATTGTAATATGTTGAAAGCTTATTTTGAAGAAAAAGGAGTTGAATATGAAAATATTGATGTTCAAGCTGATCCAGAAAGAGGAAGGGAAATGGTGGAGGCTACAGGGCAAATGGGAGTACCTGTAACAAAAATTGGAGATGAGTATATTGTTGGATTTAATCAACCTGTAATTGCAGAAAAACTAGGGCTTTCATAATAAAAAGCTAAAATTTTAGCATAAAAACGAAAAAACTGTGCCAATATTGCATAAATTTTATTTAGAGTATATTTATACATTTCATAAAAT
>JALUMP010000115.1 GCA_027039745.1 Candidatus Parcubacteria bacterium | reverse complement strand
AAATAATTATGACAAAAGAAAAAAAACAAAAGAAAATTTCCGGTGTAGTTGTTTCAGATAAAATGAAAGATACTGTAGTTGTTTTAGTTGAAAGATACGTTCAACATCCAAAATATAAAAAATTTATCAAAAGAAATAAAAAATATAAAGTCCATGATGCTGGAAATACTAAAAAAATTGGAGAAAAAGTAGAGATAATGGAAACAAAACCAATTTCAAAATCAAAAAGATTTATATTGGCAAAATAATTTTATAATTTATTAATTAAAAATAATATGATACAACCACAAACAATAGTTAAAATTACAGATAATTCTGGAGCAAAAATAGGGCGTGTTTTTAAGGTTCTTGGTGGCTCAAAAAAAAGATACGCTAGAATTGGTGATGTTGTTGTTCTATCTGTTCAAGTTGCAGAACCTAAAAAACAAGTTAAGAAGAAAGATATACTCTACGGGGTCGTCGTTCGACAAAAACAACCTTTTAGACGAAAAGATGGTTCTTATATTTATTTTGATGAAAATGCAGTGGTTATTATCACAAAAGAAAAAAAAGATCCAATCGCAGGTAGGGTTTTTGGTCCCATACCTAGAGAATTACAAGAATTAGGATATCAGAAAATTGCGTCTTTAGCTCCAGAGGTGCTATAAAAATAGGTTATTTAAAATTTAAAATATAAAAAAGTATTATGAAAAAATTAAACAATAAGCCAGCAAGAATAAAGTTTAGAAAAGGTGATTCTGTGATAGTTATTGCAGGAAAAGATAAAGGTAAACAATCAACCATCATTGAGCTTTTTATTGCAAAAAATAAAGTTCTTGTAGAAGGTGTAAATCTTAAGAAAAAACATCAAAAAGGAAATAATGATTCTAAAGGTGGAATAATGGAAATCCCAGCACCTATAGATGTTTCAAATATAGCTTTATTTGACCCGAAAACAAAAAAACCATCAAGAATTGGGTATGAATTTGATAAAAAAGGAAAAAAAATTAGAATAGCAAAAAAATCAGGATCTATTATAAAAGATTAATTTTTAGAAATATGATTGAATTAAAAGAAAAAATAAATAATGTATTCGACTTATTGAAAGATGAGTTTAAATATAAAAATAAAATGCAGGCTCCAAAATTGGAGAAAATTGTTGTTTCCGTTGGTTTAGGATCTGTAAAGACAGATAAGAAAAAAATGGAGCAAATAAAAGAAAGACTAATCAAAATTACTGGTCAACAACCAGTTGAGGTTTTAGCAAAAAAATCAATTGCTTCTTTTAAGGTAAGAGAAGGTCAGTTGACAGGATTAAAAGTAACACTTAGGGGAGACAGAATGCATTATTTTTTTGATAAATTAATTTCTATCGTTATTCCAAGAATAAAAGATTTTCGAGGAATTTCTTTAAAATCAATTGATCAAATGGGTAATTTGACTATTGGGGTAAAAGAGCATATTATTTTCCCAGAGACAGGAGATGAAGAATTAAAGGATATTTTTGGATTATCAATAGTTATAGTATCTACTGCAAAAACAAAAGAAGAAGCCACAGCATTTTTTAAGGGAATTGGAGTTCCTCTAAAAAAAGAAGAAAAATAATAAAAATCATATGAAAGAAAAAATACATCCAAAGATAAAAAAAGTAAAGGTTACGTGTAGTTGCGGTGCAACTTTTGATATACAAACAACTTCAGACGATATTTCTAAAGTAGAAATTTGTAAAAAATGTCATCCTTTTTATACCGGAAAAGGAAAAACAATCGATAGCGCTGGTATGGTTGAAAAATTCAAGAAAAAGTGAGATGCAGCAAAAAAATAATTAAAAACTCCATTTTTATGGAGTTTTTAATTTGCAATAGTAATTGTGATTATTTTTTTAACACCTTTTTTTCTTAATATTTTTTTTGCTTCATTTAAAGTTGCTCCTGATGTTTTTATATCATCAAAGAGTAAAATATTTCTATTC